>JAIDKJ010000136.1 GCA_029051835.1 Paramuribaculum sp.
GGGGAGAAGCTGCTGCCGTTGGGCGTCTTGTTTTAGGTGTAGGCTCCGTCCATTGTCATTGTGAAGTAGCCGAGTTTGCCGAGAGCCACGTCGATGCCCATGCGCATGGTGCCGCGCAGAGTGCTGTTGCCTTTGACCTGCCCTCCCTGGGTGGCTATGTTGGCACTGACGAAGTATGACGATTTGTCGCTGCCTCCGCGCACCGACAGGTTGTGGTTCTGGTACATAGCCACCCGTATCAGTTCGTTGAACCAGTCGGTGTTGATGCCGCGCAGAGAGTCGAGCACAGCCTTCCCCGATGCTATCATGGCGTCGAGATCGGGGCTGTTGGGGTAGCGGCGGCGATAGTAGTCTTCGCTGTAGCGGTAGCCGGGAGTGGCTTCGTTCATCATGAGGCGTTCGAGTTCGAGCTTTTCGTCGGAGCGCATCACCTTTACGCCGCGGCGCCCTTTGAGCGTTGCGCCCATGCCCAGCGAGTAGGTGACGTCGACAGTGCCGAAATAGCTGCCGCGTTTTGATGAGATCTCTATCACGCCGTTGGCGGCCTTGATGCCGTAGAGTGCGCAGGCTGCCGCGTCCTTAAGCACCTTGATCTCTTTGATGTCCTGCGGGTTGAGGGTGCGGAATGCGTCGGAAGATATCACTTTGCCGTCGAGCACGAAGAGCGGCTCGTTGGCGGCGTCGCCTATGCGCAGCGACTGGTTGCCTCGGATGCGTATCTGAGGTTTGGAGCCGAGTTCGCCGGTATTGGTGACGATGAGTCCGGGCACAGTTCCCTGAAGCGCAAGGCTTATGTCGGTCATGGGCTTCTCGTTGAGGCGCTTCATGTCGACGGTCTGTACGACTCCCGAACGGGCGCGGATGTCGATGTTGTTGATGTTGGGCTCGGCCGTGACCACCACTTCGTCGAGCGAATTGCTGTCGGGAGCGAGAGTGAAGTCGAGTTTGGGCTGTCCGTCATAGATTATTTCCACCGGATTCATGCCCAGATAGGTCACTTTTATAAGATCGCCCTTTTTCAGACGGGCCTTTAGCTGATATTTGCCGTCGACGTTGGCCGAGCAGGCATAAGATGTGCCCTCGACGCGCACTACGGCGCCGGCAAGAGGCTCGCCGTCAATGTCGGTGATGAAGCCGCTCAGCGTTGTTGTTTCAGAGATTTGGCCTGGTGTGGCTGCCGTCGGGCCGGCATGGCCGGCGTTGATTGTGCCGGTGGCAATAAATGCCCATAGCAAAATATGAAAAATCCGCATCCGTTAGGTAATTTGTCACAATATGTGTTAATGTTTCGCAAAAGTAGACAATAAAAAATTCTCCCGCAATACCGAAATGTAAGTATTCCCTACTAAAACGTAGTTTTTTGTTACAAATCGAAAGTTGCGGGAGGAATTTTGTCCGGCAGATGGCCGGATTCCTGACAGAAGCGGATGGTCAGGCGTGCTCCGGACGACGCATTGTGCGCAGGCCGTAGCAGGTGACCACTATGAAGCATATCAGCGGCAGGCAGAAGCTGACGTTGACGGCGGCCATGGGGCCGATACGTCCCATATCTATGATGCTTCCCTGAAGCGGCGGCATTAGCGCGCCGCCGACTATGGCCATTACGAGGAAGGCGGCTCCGAGCGATGTGTCGGCGTGATCGACGCGGCCGAGGGCTATGCCGTAGATGCTCGGGAACATGATCGACATGAAGGCCGATATGGCCACAAGGCATATCAGGCCGGCGTAGCCTTCGATCAGTATGGCGCCGAGTGTGCACAGGCTGGCTCCGATGCCGAATATGGCGAGCAGCTTGGCCGGGCGTATGTAGCGCATGAAGAAGGTGCCGACAAACCTGAAGGTGAGAGCGAGCGCCATGGCGCCGATATTGTAGTTCTGTGCGGTGGCCTTGTCGATGCCGAGATTGTCGGCATACTGTATGATGAATGTCCATACCATGATCTGGGCGGCCACATAGAACACCTGGGTGATCACACCGAGGCGGTAGTCTACGTTGTCCCACAGTTTTTTGAGGGTATGGCGGAAGGCCAGCGGGGCTTTGTCGTCGTTTTTGCCCGGCATTTTCACGCAGGCGATGACCACAAACATCAACAGTACGATCAGGCCGATGGCCACGTAGGGATCGCGTATCACCGCAAGGTCGTGGGTGCGAATCGAGGCCTTTTCGGCGGCGTCGAGTGCTGGAAATATGATCTGTCCGGCGGCGTCGCGGCGGTCGGAGAGCAGATTGGGGAGCACGATGAGCGATGCCACTGCCATGCCGGAGAGCGATCCTACCGGGTTGAATGCCTGGGCGAGATTAAGTCGGCGTGTGGCGTTGTTGGGGGAGCCGAGCGAGAGGATGTAGGGGTTGGCTGTGGTTTCGAGAAACGCCAGTCCGAAGGTCAGCACGTAGAGCGACACGCAGAAGAACGAGAACTGCTGGTAGTTGGCCGCCGGTATGAACAGGAAGGCTCCTACGGCATACAGTCCGAGTCCGATCAGGATGCCTGTCTTGTAGCTGTAGCGGCGGATGAACAGTGCGGCCGGTATGGCCATGGTGGCGTAGCCGCCATAGAATGCAAACTGTACCATCGACGCTTTGGCTGCCGAAAGCTCCATGACGGTCTGGAAAGCGGCCACCATCGGATTGGTGATGTCGTTGGCAAATCCCCAGAGGGCGAAGAGCGAGGTGATAAGTATGAATGTCAGCAGGTAGCGGCGCGGCACTAATGGCGGTCGCCGGTGTTCTGCCGGTGTGGGGTCGTTGTTCATGGGATAAATGGTAAGAAGATGAAACGGTGGTGGGTAGGTGGATGGTAGCGGCGCGGTAGCGCGCATGCGGGGTCAGATCTGCCTGATGTCGGTTACCTCCTCCTTGGAGCGGATCTGTCCGGCTGTGATAGCCTGAAGCAGTATGTTGCCTATGGCTGTGGCCTCGGCCGGCCCGGCAAAGACCTGCAGGCCTGTGGCCTCGGCAGTCATGGCGTTGAGCAGGCGGTTGTTGGATCCGCCTCCGATGATCTGCAGTGCTTCGAGCGGATGGGGCAGGAGAGTGTTGACCTGCTCCACGGCCTTGCGGTAGCGTTCGGCGAGCGAGCGGCATACGCATCTGACGTATTCGCCGCGCGAGGCCGGAACTGGCTGACCGGTTTCCTGACAGTAGGCGGCGATGGTCTGTTCCATGGCGTCGGGACGTGAGAAGCGTTGGTCGTCGACGTCGATCACAGCGGTGTCGGCGGCGCTCTCGGCTTCGTCAATCAGGGCCGACCATCCGGGATCCTCGCCGCGTTCGCGCCACTGGGCGGCCAGACGCTGGAGTATCCAGAGGCCGGTGATGTTCTGCAGCAGCAGGGTCTTGGCTCCGACGCCGCCTTCGTTGGAGAATCCGGCGAGGCGAGCCTCTTCGGTGAGCACCGGTTCGTCAAGTTCCACTCCGAGGAGCGACCATGTGCCGGAGCTGAGGAATGCGGCGCGGTGGCCGGCATAGTTGCGCGGCGCGGCGAATGCGGCGCTCGCGGTGTCGTGCGATCCCACGGCCACCACTTTCACTTCACTGCCGAGGCCGGTGGCTTCGGCCACACGTGGGGTGATGGGGCCTACTACGGTGCCGGGCATGGTGATGGGACACATCATTTCTGGGCGCAGACCCATGCGGCGTAGCAGCGGCTCGTTCCACGATCGGGTGCGCGCGTCGAGCATCTCCGAGGTCGATGCGATGGTGTATTCGTTGATCTCGCGGCCTGTGAGGAAATAGGTGAGCAGGTCGGGAGTGAAAAGAAGCCGGCGGGCGATGTCGAGTTTCGGATCGCCGGCGCGCTTCATCGCCATGAGCCGGTAGAGTGTGTTGATGGGTAGCACCTGTATGCCGGCTTCGGCATAGTGCGCTTCGGGCGATTCCTCGCGGGCGAAGATCTCGGGAAGTCCTTCGGTGTGGGTGTCGCGGTAGCACACCGGTATGCCGGCGAGCTGGCCGGTGGAGTCGATGAGTCCGAAGTCGACGCCCCAGGTGTCGATGCCTACCGACACCACGTCGAGTCCTTCGCGGGCGGCTTTGGAGAGGCCTTCGAGCATGTCGGCGTAGAGCGACGGGAAGTCCCACACGAAATAGTCGCCCATCTGCACGGGACGGTTGGCAAACCGGTGTATCTCTTTCAGTTCAAGGCAGTAGCCCTCGCCTTCCGGCCGGAGAGAGCCGGCGATTACTCGCCCGCTCCCTCCGCCGAAGTCGGCAGCTAAATATGTAGGGTTCATTTCGTTATCTTTCCGAGGATGTAAGTGTCGAGGTCGCCGATCTCCTCAGCTGTCAGAGGATCGACATTGTCGCCGTTGATCACGGCTATGCGGCATGCCATCTCGAAGAACATGGCGCGTTCGAGCGCCTGGCTGAAGTCCTTGCCGCACACTACCTGTCCGTGCTTGAGAAGCATCACTGAGTCGTGATCCTTCATCTGCTCGATGACGTGCGATGCCAGTTCGGGCGATCCCGGACGGAAGTAGGGTATCATCGGTATCTCGCGTCCGACGTGGATCGGGCACTCGGCTGTAAAGTTGAAGTCGGCGGGACGCTTTTTCATGCAGGCAACCGCTGTGGCGTAGGGCGACTGGAAGTGAAGCACACAGCCCACTTCAGGACGCTCGCGCATTACTCCCATGTGGAACACGCTCTCCATCGAGGGCTTGATGCCGTTGAGCACCTCGCCGGTCGACAGGCGGCACACCGACACTTTGTCGGGCGTCAGGTCGGGCACCCATGAGCCGGTGCCGGATATCATCACTTCGTCGTTGTCGAGGCGTATGGAGAGGTTGCCGCTTGAGCAGACGGTCAGTCCGGCCTGTCCTACGCGGTGGGCCATCGCCACGAATTCCTGTATCTGTTTTATTGTAGCCATATCTGTGTATGTCTTATCGGTTATTATTTATATATGGGGCCGTAGTTCTTGCAGGCGCGGAAGTCGGATCCCTCCTTGTCCATGCCGAACGAGTTCCATGCCGACGGGCGGAAGATGTCGACGTCGGGCACATTGTGCATGCACACCGGTATGCGGAGTATCGATGCCAGAGTGATGAGGTCGGCGCCGATATGTCCGTAGGAGATGGCTCCGTGGTTGGCTCCCCAGTTGTTCATCACCGAATATACATCCTTGAAGGCGTCGGTGCGCGGGTCGAGGCGAGGCACGAACCATGTGGTGGGCCACGACGGATCGGTGCGCTTGTCGAGTATGGCGTTGATCTCCGGATCGATGTCGGCGGTCCATCCTTCGGCTATCTGCAGCACGGGGCCGAGGCCTTTGACGAGGTTGAGGCGAGCCATGGTCACAGGCATTCCACCCTTGCTGAGGAAGTTGCTTGAGAAGCCTCCTCCGCGGAAGTAGTCGCGGTTGGCGGGATACCATGTGGTGGCCTTGAGCATCTTGTCGGTGTCGTCGGCGGTCAGTTCCCAGTGGTGTTTCATGGTGGGATTGCCCTGGCTGTCGGTGGCCTGTCCGGTGCCGTCGAGAGTGGTGGCGCCGGAATTGATGAGGTGGATCATGCCGCCTTTGGCCAGTCCGGTGAGTTCCTTGCCGGTGACACGCTTCACGGCCTCGGGGCTCCAGTAGGTGCGCACGTCGGAGAAAATGGCCGCACGGTTGGTGAGCAGATGTCCGAAGAGCATCGCCACTCCGTTGAGGGCGTCGTTTTCGGTGGCTATGGTTATCGGCTCGCGTGTGCCGTTCCAGTCAAACGAGGTGTTGAGTATAGCCTCGGGGAAGTCGGCGTTGGGGTAGAAGTCGGTCCACTGGCGCTGTCCCTGGAAGCCTCCGACGATGGCGTTGTGGCCCATGGCTTCCTCTTTGAAGCCAAGCTCAAGCAGGCGCGGGTTGCCTTGCATGAGGTCGCGCATGATGATGGCCTGCTTGACGGTGAATTCCCAGTCGCTGTCCTTTCCGGCGCGGTCTTTGGCCTTGCCGTTGGATGCGTTGCATATGTCCTCTCCTTCGTTGGTCTTGCAGTGTTTTTCGGCCCATTCCATAGCCTTGCGGTACTCTTCGGGGTCGTAGATGCCTTCGGTCATTCGGCGAATGATTTCGGTCATGTCGATCGATTCGTTGCGCATACCGAGGTATTCCTGGAAGAAGTCGGGATCTACCATCGATCCGGCTATGCCCATCGATACGCTGCCCATGGAGAGATACGATTTGCCGCGCATCGTTGCCACGGCCTGTGCTGCGCGGGCGAAGCGGAGTATCTTCTCGGCTACGTCGGCGGGTATGGTGTTGTCGTCGAGATCCTGCACGTCGTGACCGTAGATGCCGAATGCGGGCAGGCCTTTCTGCGAGTGTGCGGCGAGTACGGATGCGAGATATACCGCTCCGGGGCGTTCGGTGCCGTTGAAGCCCCATACGGCTTTGGGCCAGTGGGGATTCATGTCCATCGTTTCGCCGCCGTAGCACCAGCATGAGGTGACGGTGATGGTGCTTCCCACGCCTTCGCGCTCGAATTTAGCGTTGCAGGCTGCTGTTTCGGCCACACGGCCTATGGTGGTGTCGGCGATCACGCACTCCACGGGCGATCCGTCGCCGTTGCGGAGGTTTGACGTGATGAGGTCGGCCACGGCATGGGCCAGAGCCATGGTTTTCTCTTCAAGGCTTTCACGTACGCCGCCCTGACGACCGTCGATCGTGGGCCGGATGCCGATTTTGGGATAATTGCTCATAGTTGTCTGTGTTATCTGTCGTTATTGTGTTATCTGTTGTTATATTGTTGTTTTTGTGTGGTTTTATTGATGCTTGTCGGTCATTTTGAATACCATTTCGCCGCCGCGGGTTATCTCTTCGTGGGTGATGAAGGGCGATGTGTGCGGCTTTCCGTTGAGGGTGACGCTCTCCACGTAGAGATTGTCCTTCGACAGGCCTTCGGCGCGTATGCTGAAGGTCTTGCCTCCGGCCAGATGCAGTGTGAATCCCGGCATCTGCGGAGCGCCGATCACGTAGGTGGCGCTGACAGGGTCGACTGGGTAGAATCCCATGCATGAGAACATATACCAGGCCGACATCTGTCCGCAGTCGTCGTTGCCCGAGAGTCCGTCGGGTTCGGGGCGGTATTGTGTGTCGACGATCTGTCGGATCAGCTCCTGTGTGCGCCAGGGGCGTCCGGCCATGGCGTAGAGATAGGTGACGTGGTGCGACGGCTCGTTGCCGTGGGCATACTGGCCGATCAGGCCGGTGACGTCGGCCTGCGTGGTGACAAGCTCGGTGGTGAACATCGAGTCGAGTTTCGTCAGGAATGCCTCGTTGCCCCCCATGAGAGCTATCAGGCCGGGCACGTCGTGCTGCACGTGCCATGTGTATTGCCATGCATTGCCCTCGGTGTAGTCGCCGCCTACGCTCTCGGAGTGGCCCACCGATGCCGGATCGAACGGTGTGCGCCACGATCCGTCGGTGAGGCGCGGGCGCATGAATCCGGTCTGCGTGTCGAACAGGTTTTTGTAGTAGTCGGCGCGGCGGCGGAATATCTTCTCGTCGTCGGTGCGTCCGAGCAGCGAGGCCATGTCGGCCGCGGCATAGTCGTCGTAGGCTGTTTCGAGTGTCGACGATACCGATTCGGCGCGTATGGAGTCGGTGGGGAAATATCCGTAGCGGTCGTAGATCTCCCAGTGGCTTTTCTGCGGGTGGCTGGCGGTCTGTGTGCGCTTAATGGCCTCAAACGCGCGGTCGGCGTCGAAGCCTCTGAAGCCCTTGCGGTAGGCTTCGGCAATGACCGGCACTCCGTGGTTGGCCACCATAGTGTATGTTTCTTTGCCCCACAGGCCCCAGATCGGCAGGAATCCCTGCACTTCGGCCTGCTCTACGAGCGAATTGACAAAGCCGTCGACGCGCTCCGGCACCATCAGCGTGTAGAACGGATGGGCGGCGCGGTACGTGTCCCACAGCGAGAAGGTGGAGTAGAATTCCCCTCCGGTGGCTGTCACTACCGAGTCGGCGGCGTTGCGGTAGGCGCCGTCGACGTCGGCTATCATGTTGGGCTGTATGAGCGAGTGGTAGAAGGCGGTGTAGAAGTTGGTCTTCTCGGTGTCGGTGCCGTCCACGTCGATGCGACCCAGATAGCTGTTCCAGTCGGCGCGCGCTTTTGCGCTGGCGGCGTCGAAATCCCATCCGGGAAGCTCGGCCTCCAGATTGCGTCGTGCGCCGTCGACCGATGTGGTGGAGAGCGCTACCTTCATCATCAGCTGCTGGCCGTCGCTGAGGTCGAATCCGGCCACGATGCGCTGTCCGCGCTCTGTTTCGGCGGCCGGCGCGAGTGTGGCTATGTCGCTTACGGGGCGGTCAAACTGCATCACGAAGAAATAGTCCTGCGAGGCCCAGACGGAGTTGCGCACATGGCCGGTGAGCGTCACCGAATCCTCCCATTGCGTTTCGCACAGGCGCACGTGGCTGTGGTATTGCGTTTCGCTCCATGCCGGTCCGTGCTGCAGGTCGATGAGCAGGGCCGAAGAGTCGGCTCTGTTATAGGTATAGCGGTGCAGGGCGGCATGGGGAGTGGCGGTCAGCTCGGCTCTGATGTCGGGATCCGATAGCGTCACGGCGTAATAGCCCGGCGAAGCGCTTTCGGTCGACTTGTCGAACGGCGAGCGGTAGTTGTCCCACTGGCGGATGCGGCGGCCGTTGGAGGGCATCACGAGTATGTCGCCCAGATCCATGCAGCCGGTGCCGTTGAGATGGGTCTGTGTGAAGCCCCATATCACCGAGTCGGAATAGACATATTCCGAGCAGTAGCGCCAGCCCACAGCTCCGGTGACCGGGCTGGTCTGTATCATTCCGAACGGGGTTGTGGCTCCCGGGAAGGTGTGGCCGTTGTCGGCAGCTCCGATGAAGGGGTTTACGTAGGCCGCGTAATCGGTATCTCCGGCGGCTGCGCCGTGGCCTGCCGAACAGGCAGCGGCTATGATGACGCCGGCTGAGGCGGCGACAGTCAGGAGTTTGTTCATGACACTCTTGATAAGGTGGTATTGTTATTCGTGCCTCTAAATTACAAAAAATGTCCCGATTGCAAAAATAAAAAATGCAGGCCGCTCACGGATTCCGCCCGCGGGCCGGCGTCGGCGGGCGGGGAATACGGATGTCGGTCATATCTCCAGGCATCCCTTCCGGATTATGGCGGCAAGGCTGTGGCTGCAATATTGTCGAATATTTTTGAGGTTGCGAATTGGTTGTAGAATAATGTGTTAAGACTTAACACGCCGTCGTGTCGAAAAAATGACAGCCACGCAGCGAACAAAAAAAAGTGAGGCAATGTTATAAAATCAAAACGCCGACAACGCGGCCGCTTCCGGAGGGAAGACCCACCGCCGCAGCGACGGATAAAAAGTGATAATTCCAATTACAATAAATGTTTCATTAAAATTTACGAGAGAAATGAAAAAGAATCTTCTTTTAGCGATTGTCGGCTGCGGTGGCATGCTGCTTTCGGCAAACACAGCCAAGGCTCAGGAGGCCGTAGTGGTCGAGGAGAGTGTTGTGACAGAGGTTCCTGTAGAGTGCAAGACCAACTATTCCACATCGTGGAAAGACAACTGGTATATCCAGCTCGGCGCCGGTATGATGGTGCCCTACGTTGACCACTACAACGTCGACCACCACGCAAAACGCCACATCACGGCCATCTATAACGTAGGCGTAGGCCACTGGTTCAGCCCGTATCTGGGTGTGCGCGCCACCGGTTTCTACGGCAAGCTCCACACCGACTGGGGTCACTACAACAAGGCCAACATGTTTAACGGCAACATCGACCTCCAGTGGGATATGCTCAACTCGCTCTGCGGACCCAAAGCCGACCGCGCTATCAGCATCATACCTTACGTAGGTCTGGGAGTAGCCTACACCTGGGGCTTCAACGGCGACCTCGCCATGATTCCCACCGATCAGGGACGTCACCGCAAGACCAAGGAAGTCACTCTTCCCGTGGCAGCAGGCCTGCAGCTCCGTCTGCGTCTGTGCGACTATGTCGACTTCTTCGCTGAGGCTCGCGCCAACTTCTACGGCGACAACTTCGACAACGTCGCTTCCGGCAAGCCTATCGAATCGACCCTCATGGTCTACGGCGGTCTGAGCTTCAACCTCGGCAAGCGCTCCTACAAGGCCTACAACCCCTGCGAATATGTCGACTACATCAATTCGCTCAACAATCAGGTCAATGACCTGCGCGGCGCCCTCGCCACCACATCGGCAGCCCTCGCTGCAGCCGAAGCACAGCTTCCCTGCCCCGAAGTGGTAGAACAGCCCGCTCCTCAGGCAGCTCCGCTCCTGGCCACCGTACGATTCAAGATCAACTCGGCCGTGATCACCGACGAAGAGGCTGTCAATGTCTACAACGTCGCACAGTGGATGAAGGCTAATCCCCAGGCCAAGGTATACGTACAGGGCTACGCCGACAAGGACACCGGCACAGCAGCCTATAACATGGAGCTCTCGCAGCGCCGCGGACAGTCAGTGGTCGACGCTCTCGTCAACCAGTATGGCATCGATCCGAGCCGCCTCACAATCCAGGCCAACGGCAGCGACGTTCAGCCCTACGACACCAACGACTGGAACCGCATCGTGATCTTCACACAGCCGTAACCGATCAAGATGATGCATGCCGTCAAGATTTCCGCGCGACACGCGGCAGACTGACCGAAGCATATAACTGATGCCCGAAGGCTCCCCGCCGACCCGCCAAGGTCAAGGGGAGCCTTCTCCGTATACATCCCCTCTCCGCTGTAGTCCATTCGCGGCGGATTACTGACAAATTCGCGCGATGAAATTTGGACACTTGGAGCGAATTGATTAATTTTGACGTGCCGCCCATTTATGGCCATGCAACAAGGCCGGAGCGGGCGGTTTTGTCAGTTAATCAGAATTCTTACCAAAAAACTGTATACGTATGGAAAATCCCGAACTGCTCAAGCAGGT
>JAIDKJ010000137.1 GCA_029051835.1 Paramuribaculum sp.
GGCTGCGTTCTCTCTGGCCACTCTCAGTTCGTCGGCCATATCGCCCATCTGCCGTCGCGCTTCCATGCAGCTCTGTCTTCTCAGGCGGTGGCGGTCGAGTTCGTCGGTGCTGTAGGCCGATAGCCGGGCGAGATTGTCGTGAAGTGCGTTTTCGTCGTTTTCAGGCCTCAGTTGCTGGTGTTTCTCCTTTTCGCTGTGCTTTTCGGAGAGTGTGGCCTGCGTGGCCGCAACTGTCTGGCGGCATTGGTTTACCTCCTTGCGACAGTTTTCCCAGTCATCGTCCCAACGGCTGATCTCCGCGATTGTTTCCCGATCGATATTTGTCATGGTCAGGTTGCCTTCGTTAAGGTCGGCTATTATCGTGCCAAGTTTTTGTTCGGCGGTGGCTATGCTTTCGCTTTCGGCCGATATCTGGCTTCGGGTTTGCGTCAGCCTGCCCTTGGCAAGCTCTATTCCGGTCTGTTTTTCATTGAGTGTGGCAGTGCGTGCGGCCACTTCGTTTTTGGCATCCTCGGTGGCTCTGGTCAGGCTCTGCTGAAGCGTTTCCGGATCGGTGTCGCCGATCTCCTGGCGTATCCGGGCTTCGGTAGCGGCGATTTCCGTTTTTACCTGTTCCACCTCTTTGCATGCCGTGTCGTGCCGTGTTTGTTTTTCATCAAGCGACTTCTGCAGCGCCGCGGAGCGTTCGGTGGCGGTCTGGATAGCCGTGTTGAGCTTCTGACACTCTTCGTCGGCTTTAGCTGTGTCGGCCTCGGCTTTGGTCTGGTGGGCTATGATGGAGGCTGTGGTGCGGTCTTTGTCTGCCTGCAGTCTGTCGGCAAGCTGTCGCAATGCATTGTAGGCCGAAAGTCGGCGGTCAGCTTCGGTCTGAGCCTGTTCATATCCGCTTAACATCGCGCCCAACGACACGGCGGTGTCGGGCCATTCAGGTTTTTGCGAGGCTATGATCTCCCACTGGGCTTGCAGTTCGTCGGATATACGCCGGTTTTCGGCTGTTCTCTTTTCGAGTTGCACCGTTTCGCCTTCGATGCGGCCTGATTCGTTGCCGAGAAGTCTGAGGCGTTCGCGAAGCTGTTCAAGCGACCTGAGGCGTTCGGAAAGTTCGGTCGACAGATGGTCTATCACAGGCGTCAGCACGTTGTCCTTGGCGTAGGGATGATGCGTCGAGCCGCAGAGCGGGCAGGCTTTCCCGTCTTCCAGCCGCGACCGCTGATGTTCGAGATCGGTGCTTCTCAGCAGGGTTATGTCGTCGCGTAGCGATGTCGCCGATTTTTCAGTCTGTTCGATCTGTGGAGTCAGTAGTTCCATCTCTTTAGTTATGTCGGCCATTCTGGCGGTCAGCTCGTCATATCTTTTACGGTCATTGAGAAGCATGGCAGCCGTCTGTCCATGTCGCTGACGGTTGGCTATCCCCTCTTTGAGCAGGGTGATGTCGCGATGCGCGTCGGCTGAGGCTCTCTGCAGCCGGTCGATGTCGTCGGTCTTGAGCTTAGTGTCGGCATCCGACAGTCTGCCGTCGATATCCGCCAGCTCTTTGGTGAGCCGCTCTGTTTGTGCTGCAATAGTTTCTTTGAGGTGTTTTCTTGCGGTTTCCGCCTTATCCATCTCCGCTTTCCGGGATGATATATAGGCTGAGTTTTCGTCGATGGATCGTCGGGTATCCGTCACCTGCTGCAATGCGTCGGAGGCATATTTAAGCCGTTCTTTCAGATTGTTGCGGCTGATCGACAGCTCGCCGGTGATGACTCTCGCGCGGTTTATCCGTGGAGTCCAGTCGTTCAGAGTGCGTTCGGCCGATTCCATTTTCGTAGTTGATGCGGCCAGCTGCTTTCCGGCTTCGTCGCGCTCTTTTTCTAACGCTTCAATCTCGTGTGCGAGGCGTTCAGCGAGGGTCTGGGCGGCGTCGAGGCTCTTGCGGTGATGTAGGGTGACTTCGTATATTTTGACAGCTTCTGTGGTCATGTCGTGGAGCTGCAGACGCTCGGCCATCGTCTGGAGTGCCAGAAGTCGTCCGGATGCAGTTTCAGCTTCATGTCGGAGTCTGTCTATATCGCGGTCAAGCTGTCGGTCGGCGTCAAACCATCCAAGCTGTTTCTTCACCTCCTCTATGGCACGGTTGTTTCTTTCGGCCTCCTCTTTCAGACGTTCCACCGACAGTCGGAGGCTGTCAAGTTCCTCATCGGTTAGATCGTTTGATGCATGGGCTGACATCCGGGCATTGATATTGTCGAGCGCCGCGGCGGCGGCTCTCTTGCGCAGCGTGATTTCGTCGGCTATGCGTGAATACATCGTGTCGCACCCCACGAGCTTCTCGAGCAGCATATACCGCTCATCTTCTTTGGCGGTCAGGAAGTTGGCGAATGATCCCTGGGCGAGAACCACAGTGCGCAGAAACTGGTCGTAGTCAAGGCCGATTATTGCCGGAATGTCGTTGCAGTCGGCCGGCTCCTCGGTCGTTGAGCCGTCGGGGCTTACGGTGATCCTGTAGAGCGCCCGCTGTGCCTGTTCGAAGCGTATGCGGTTTTTCCTCACAGTCCATTCTGCCCGCCACAGTGTGCCGTCGTTCGACAGGAAAGTGAGCCGGCTGTAGCCTTCACGTTTGCCACGGGTGAGTATGTTGCGGCTGTCGGTAGGCGCGAGGCGTGCGTTTTCGTCTTTGTCCTTTGCTCCATATATCTCGATCGACTGGTTCCGGTCGTTTTTTGCTCGCGGATAGCGTGGTGTGCGGTTGAAAAGAGCCAGACAGATGGCATCGAGTATGGTGGATTTTCCACTGCCAGTCGGACCGACTATGCTGAAAATGGTGCTGCCCGCCAGCGGACCTTTTTCAAATTCGATCACTTCGCCTTCGGGGCGGTCGAGCGATGCAAGGTTTTTTATTTCAAGTCTGATAAATTTCATGGCTCAATATTGGTTTTGGCATTGTCGGCGATTTCAGTCAGCATATCCCGTTGGCGTTGCGATAGGGGAGTGCCGTGTTTGAGCGCGAAGGCTTTGGCCAGCACCTCTACCGGATCAAGGTTGATGATGTCGTCGATGCTGACAGGATTGACGCTTCCGGCCTCTGTGTCGATATCTACCGGAGGCATTAACTTCTGTATCTTACAGAGTATGGCGTTGCGCTGTGCGACATGTCGCTCGGCGGTGGCGATGTCATCGGCGCTGATTTTTCCGTGGGTCACGCGAAGAGCCACATATACTGCATTTTCGTCGGGCGATTGTGAGGTGAGCGGCGGCAGGCGTTCGTCGATGATTTTGCACAGACGGCTGATCGTTAGATCTGTCGGCTCATCTTCGTCGGGGATCAAAGCGAGCGGATGCTGTGGAGTGTAGCGAAGCTGCCTCACACCGCGCAGACCCTCCGGGCCGATCTCCACCAGATCCACTCCATGGGAGTATGATTTCTCGGCAAACGACATTGGCAGCACGCTGCCGCTATAGCGCGCCCAGTCGGTGTCGCGTATGTGCTGGCGTTTGTGGATGTGTCCGCAGGTGAGATAGTCGGGGTGGTCAGCCATCTCTCGGAGTGTCACCTGCTCGGCGCCTCCCACTATGATCCGTTCGCTGGCATCCTCGGCGGCAATCTCGGCTCCGGTGGCGTAAAGATGAGCCATCATCACTGTGCGGCGATGTGGATAGCGTGTCCGGGCGTGTCTTATCAGTCCGCGCATGAAATGGCCTACGGCTTCGGAATAGTTCTCACCGCTGACGGCGTCGCCGCGCAGATATGGCACCGCGAGAACCACCGCCTCGGTGCCGTCGTCGCCGTCGACCGGTATGGTCAGATCATCGTAATCCACAGTGCGGCATGATGTCCCGTCGGCGTCGGTGTCCCATCGGTGTCGGACGTTGCCTCTTATCTCCACCTGCAGGCAGCTGAGCAGAGGGCGCGGAGCCTCAAGTCTCATGGCCGAGTCGTGGTTGCCGGCGGTGATAATCACTTTCATCCTGTGGCTTAGCAATGAAAGCCGGGCTAAAAAGCTGTAATATGCTTTCTGCGACGCTGCCGAGGGGTTGCCGCTGTCAAATACGTCGCCCGCTATCAGCAGCGCGTCCGGACGCTGTTCCTCGATCTGACTTGCCATCCAGTCGAGAAAATGTCGGTGTTCGTCGATGCGGTCTATGCCGTGGAACATATTGCCGAGATGCCAGTCGCCGGTGCAGATAAGTTTCATGGGTCGTCGATTGTTGTTTTGTTTGTTGTGAAAATGATTGCCGACAACAAAAATACGAAAAAAAGCGATATCGCCGATTATGATAACTGGCGCGGCTGTGTGGGGCTGTGATTAATTGTTGATTGAATGGTGATTAATCAGTTGAGAGCAGTGTTGTGAATGGTTGTGATTAATTGGATACATGTTTTTTAGTGTTGCTATTGTTTTTAACTAAAAAAAATCATAAATTCGCCGAGTGTCACATCGCATCGTCTGCTTGACTATCCCAAAACAACATATCAATAAACAATATCCCATGAAGAATTCAGTACTGATCTTTGCTGTCGTTATCGGAGCCATTCTGCTATGTGCCTGTAGTGATAAAGAAACATTTGGTCATGAACCGGAGTCTGCGTTGCTCTTGCAATCAAGAGCCACAGGCACTGACTACGTTTATCCTATTCGTCCCGGAACCGACGAGTGGGGTGCTCTTGAAACACACGAAGAAAAACTTCGTGTCACCCAACTTCCAGACGATTTGCTCAACAGTCTTAGAACTGATGAACTCCTTGAAGTGTGCATGGATTACCCGTTGCTTATTGACGCATTTCTATTCAATACCTTCGAGGAAGGTCTTGAGAAAATGTGCGGACGGTTCAATGGTTTTCAAGAATTTATGCGCCGCAACGACAACGCTCAAGTTCTCTCGATATATCTTGAGCGGAAAAGTAATTTAGCGAGAATCGCAAAAGTAAAGCGTCAAAAACTTGACCTAACGCTTGATGTAGCAGTTGGTCTGATGCAATTGGAAGCTGTAAAGCGAAATGCTGATATCTCCGCGATATCCGTAGCCGAATTAGCTATCACGGATTTGGTCGAGGAGGGATTGTTATTATCAAGGAAACAAACATCATCGTCTGTCAAAGCTGCATACGTTGGTGTTTGCACACCGCTTGGAACGTCATGGCAAACAATAAGTAGATCTGAAGAGTATACTTTAGAGGATAAAGAGGATAAAAAAA
>JAIDKJ010000138.1 GCA_029051835.1 Paramuribaculum sp.
CATCAAATTCGTCGGACCCGGTGAGAAACTCGACGCTCTCGACTAGTTCCATCCCGCACGAATGGCCGACCGCATTCTGGGCATGGGCGACATCGTTTCGCTCGTCGAGAAAGCCCAGAAAGCCATCGACGAGAAGGAGGCGCGCGAACTGCAGAAGAAGATAGCCAAGAACCAGTTCAACCTTGAGGACTTCATGGCGCAGATACAGCAGATCAAGAAGATGGGCAACATCAAGGATCTCGCATCGATGATACCCGGAGTGGGCAAGATGATCAAGGACATCGACATCGACGACAACGCATTCAAAGGCGTGGAGGCAATCATCAGCTCCATGACACGCCAGGAGCGCCAGCATCCGGAGATCATCAACGGAAGCCGACGCCAGCGCATAGCCAAAGGCTCCGGCACCACAGTGCAGGAGGTCAACCGGCTGCTCAAGCAGTTCGACGACACCCGCAAGATGATGAAGGCAGCCACAAGCATGAAGAACCCCATGAAGATGATGAGGCAGATGCGCCGACGCTGACCGGCCGGAAGCATTGACGCGACCCACATCGACCCCGACAGAATCATCCGCTCGCAGCCTGCCACGGATTGCTGACGGATTTAATATTTTGAGAGTTACTTTTCAACACCGACACATATCATATAATCGTCAACGATGAAACTTATCGACGGAAAGGCGACAGCCGAAGCAATCAAGGCCGAGATAGCGGCCACAGTGGAGCAGATGGTGGCCGAGGGCCGCAAGCGACCCCACCTCGCAGCCATATTGGTAGGACACGACGGCGGATCGGAAACATACGTGGCCAACAAGGTGAAAGCCTGCGAGCGCTGCGGATTCCGATCCACACTCATACGCTTTGAGGACACCGTGGAGGAGGCCGAACTGCTCGAAGCCATAGCACGGCTCAACGCCGACACCGACGTCGACGGATTCATCGTGCAGCTGCCGCTGCCGCGCCACATCTCCGAGCAGCGCGTCATACAGGCCATCGACTACCGCAAGGACGTCGACGGATTCCATCCCGTCAACGTCGGACGCATGTCGATCGGACTCCCCTGCTTCCTGCCCGCCACACCCGCCGGCATCGTCGAACTGCTCGGACGCCACGGCATACCCACCAAAGGCGCCGAATGCGTGGTGCTCGGTCGAAGCAATATCGTCGGCAAGCCGGTGGCACAGCTGCTCATGCAGAAGCACAACCCCGGCGACTGCACCGTCACCGTATGCCACTCGGCCACACGCGACCTTAAAGAGCACACCCGCCGCGCCGACATCATCATTGCCGCCCTCGGACAGCCCGGATTCGTGACCGCCGACATGGTCAAACCCGGAGCGGTGATCATCGACGTAGGCACCACCCGCGTGCCCGACCCGTCGCGCAAGAGCGGATTCAGGCTTTGCGGCGACGTCGACTTCGAAAATGTAGCCCCGATATGCTCGTGGATCACCCCCGTGCCGGGAGGCGTAGGTCCGATGACCATCTGCTCGCTGATGCAGAACACCCTCCTTGCGGCCCGCCACGAGATCTACGACTGACCGCCACACAGCCACTGACCATGATCGGCCTGCTCATATCGCTCGCATGGCTGCTCTGCGCCCCCGAAGAGGCGGAGCTGCTGTTTGTGGGCGATGCAATGATGCACCAGCGCCAGATCGACGCCGCCCTGCAACCCGACGGCACCCACAGTTTCGACGCATGTTTCGACTCCATACGCTGCTGGGTGAGCGAGGCCGACTACGCCGTGGTCAATCTTGAAGCGCCGCTCGGCGGAGAGCCCTACACCGGCTACCCGATGTTCAGCGCGCCCGACTCTTACGCCCGCGCACTGCGCGACGCCGGATTCGACCTCACTCTTACGGCCAACAACCACTGCCTCGACCGGCGCGACCGCGGACTGCAGCGCACCATAGCCGTGCTCGACTCGCTCGCCATGCCGCATATCGGCACCTACAGCCATGCCGGCAGCCGCGACTCTCTGGCGCTGCACATAGCCGACGTCAACGGATTCCGTATCGGATTTCTCAACTACACCTACGGCACCAACGGCATACGCCACGGCGCCGCGGTGGCTGTCGACCCGATCGACCTCAGACTTATAGAGCATGACATAGCCCGCGCGCGAAGCCGCGGAGCGGAGCTTGTGGCCGTTTGCATCCACTGGGGCGTGGAATACCGCCTGCTGCCCGAACAGACGCAGCGCGACACCGGAGCACGGATCCACCTTGCCGGAGCCGACATGGTCATCGGATCGCATCCCCACGTCATACAGCCGGCCGAACTTACCGCCGACTCGGACGGACGACGGCATCTCACCGTATACTCGCTCGGCAACTTCCTCTCGGCAATGCGCACCGACGACACCCGCGGAGGAGGAGCCATCACAGTGACGCTCCGTCGCGACCGGCTCGGACGCCCCTACATAGACCGCGCCGAGAGCCATCTGCTCTTCACCGTCACTCCCTCGCGAGCCGGAGAGCCGTTCAGAGTGGTCAGAGCCGACCGCCCGATCGAGGACAATCCCGAAGCCGAGGCCCAGCGGCTCGAATTCAGCCGTCGTGCCACCGACATATTGCGGCAACACAACAAAAACGTCAAAGCCCCATGACCGACAGCCTGAAGATAGATCTGGAGAAGGTGCTGCGCAGCCGCCTCGGCGACCGTCGTATGCGCTGGATACCGCGCAGACTGATCTCATGGCTTGAGCGGCTGATATGCCAGCGCGAGATGAACGAAGTGCTCGACCATGCCGGCCACCTCCGCGGAGCGGAGTTCTGCCATGCCGCACTCGCCCATCTCGGCGTCAGCTACACCGCCACCGGAGAGCAGCATCTGCCACCCTCCACCCGTGTGATCATCGCATCCAACCATCCCCTCGGAGGCCTCGACGGCATTACGCTTATCGACTGGGCAGCCCGCCATTACGGATGTCAGCCCATAGTGATGGTCAACGATCTTCTCATGGCCATCACGCCGCTTGCCGACCTGTTTCTACCCATCAACAAGCATGGCGCACAGTCGCGCGAGGCATCCGAAGCCGTCGACAAAGCCTTCGCATCCGACCGACCGGTGATCATGTTCCCCGCCGGACTCTGCTCGCGCCGGCTCTCCGACGGCACGATAGCCGATCTCCGCTGGCGCCCCACGTTTGTCAACCGCGCCATACGCAGCGGCCGCACCATAGTGCCCGTCAGATTCTCCGGCACCAACTCCGCATCGTTCTACCGCATCGCCCGGCTTCGCGAACGCTCCGGCCTGAAACTCAACATCGAGATGGCACTGCTGCCGCGCGAAGTGTTCCGCCACAGCGGATCGCATTTCGAGATCCGCATAGGCAGGCCGGCAACCCCTGCGGACATTGCCGGAAGCCGTCCGCAGGAGATTGCCGACCGCATCCGCGCTACCGTCTACACGCTATAGCGCGGGCATATCGCGCGCTTCAATACATCGGCTTGAAGCCCTCCGACACCTGCATCATGGAGTTGACCTCACCGGCCGCATCACCGAGCTTCGACGTGTCGAGTTTTCTCACAGGCTGACCCTTGCGCAGATCCATCTTGCCGAGATCCACATATATCAGTCCGGGATTGGTCACTATGTCGAAATAATAGAGCCTGTCGGTCAGATTGGCATACGACCGCCACTGCGTCGACGACACGTTTGGCTCCGTTTCCACAGTATACTGATAGGGCACCGACACATTCATCAGTATGCTTCTTATTATGGCCAGACCTATCCGGCGGTCATCGGTGCGCTCCACGTGATTGGCGAAATACGTGCCTCTGACAAAACGGTCGGGACTCTTCACCGTGCCCGGCAGCATATTGGCTCCTCCCACCTTCGACCAGTACTCCTCGATAGCCATCATCTGCGGATAAGGAGGATCGTTGGTCATCACAGGCATGTCGGTTCCCTCATACACACGCACATTGCCGTGGTCATACTCCAGGATCGCACAGCGTCCCTCGGCATCGGTTATGCCCCAATGGAGCGTAGAGGCTGTACCGCCGTCGAACGATGCCCCCGACAGATCGAAATTCTGCTCGCGAAGCACCTTCACCACCTCCGGCGTAGTGGCGTTCATATCAAGCAGCCACCCGATAAACATAGCCAGCGACATCGGCGGACGCCCGCTGACCGAATCGTTGGTATAGACCGTCCCCTTGCAGAACAGACCGTTGACCACCAGCCCCTTCTCGTTCATTCCCTCGGTGATGCCTCCATCATAGCCGACGGCATAGACCGCGCCATACTTCGAGGTCCACTTCACGGCGTCGGGAGCCGGACTCCCCTGCTTGGCCATGCCGCGGGGATACACATAGAGATTGGTCGGAATAGGTGTTTTCCAGTCGAGCGAACGACCCACTATCAGCAGCGTGGAGTCGCCACGATACAATATACGGGAGCAGGCTTCGGCCTGAGGCGTCGAAGTCACGGCAGCGACGGCCACAACGAGCGTCGACAGCATTAGTTTCTTGATGTTCATAATATTTCCGGAGTTACTTGTTTACCCCTTTACAACAACGGCGCGGCGCGTGTGGTTCGCCACAGCGCCGCGCCGTTGTTTCATCCTCCGCGCCGGAATGCTTGTTTATCTCATGCCTTACGGACTTTCTCGCGATTTTTTCCTACATTTGCCGTATGAAACTGATAGGAGCACACGTATCTGCCGAAAAGGGCGTAAGCAGCGCCCCGGTCAATGCGGCGGCCATAGGAGCCAACGCATTCGCATTGTTCACCCGCAACCCGTCGCGATGGACCTCGCCGGCCATCAAAGAGGCCGAAGCGCAGGCATTCAGGGACAATTGCGCCCGCCTCGGATTCACACCCGACGCCATACTGCCTCACGACAGCTATCTGATCAATCTCGGAGCGCCCGACCCCGAAAAGCTCGACAAGAGCCGGGAGGCGTTTCTCGACGAGATGAAACGCTGCGAGCTGCTCGGACTGACGATGCTCAACTTCCATCCCGGAAGCCACCTCAAAGCCATGTCGTCCGACGACTGCCTCGACCGAATAGCCGACTCCATCAACCTTGCGCTCGACCGCACTCAGGGAGTGAAAGCCGTGATAGAGAACACCGCCGGACAAGGCACCAACCTCGGCTTCTCATTCGCCCAGCTCGCAAGAATCATCGACCGCGTGGCCGACAAGACACGAATCGGAGTGTGTATCGACACCTGCCACGCCTTCGCCGCAGGCTACGATCTGGCCACTCCCGAAGGCTACGAGGCCACATGGCGGGAGTTTGACGACACCGTAGGCTTTGCCTATCTGAGCGCCATGCATATCAACGACTCCAAGCGCGGACTCGGATCGCGCATAGACCGCCACGAATCGCTCGGATGCGGAGCCATAGGCATCGACTTCTTCAGCCGGCTGATGGCCGACAAGCGTTTCGACGGCATACCGCTGATACTCGAAACACCCGACACGTCGCTCTGGCCCGAAG
>JAIDKJ010000139.1 GCA_029051835.1 Paramuribaculum sp.
TCTTCTACACGGGTAAGATCGTCGGCAGCGTCAGATGTGTATAATTGTAATGCTACGGGCATGGCTGTCGCAGTCATAGACATCATATCCCATAGTGGTAAGCACACGCGACACTACGCTTTTTCCGCTTCCTATTCCACCCGATATGGCTATCAGTTTCATTGTCTGGCGTGTTTTTCGATGATATACTCCACGCTGTCAGGTTCCACCATGACATTGTGGTATAGTTCGGGCATCGGAGTGAGATTGAGTTTGGCCCTTTGCCGACGGTTGTCGATTGTGTTGAAGTCCACAAACGCGCTCACCGGATAATCGTCATTGTAAAAACTCATCGGCACGAGATACGACACTTCTGCCACCGACGGGAAAGTGATCAGTCCAACGCCGTCGGGCATGCCGGTCACCTCTATTCTCACTTTCTTTTTCTTTACGATCAGAGGCTCTACGGGCACCGTCACGATCACCCTGTCGGGGATGATGCGCATGCCGTCCATCGGCACTACTGACACTTCAAACCGGGAAGTATCCCTTAGTCCTGACTTGATCAGTGGTTCGGTAGTGACATAAGTCACCGATGACGGAAGGCCGTTGGGAGCGAAAACTCTGACAGAATCGACATTGGCTGTTATCGGTCCGCTTAGCACATATTGCAGGTCGGTGCGGATATCGGAGTTAACATCAAGTTTGACCATCACTCCGGGCATAGTCGTATAGCGGATTCGTAATGAGTCAGGCCGCATCGACTGTATCTGCACGCCTTGTCCGAAATATTCGCGCAGACGGCTTTCCAGTTTGGGGCGTGGCAACGCAAATATGTTATCTTCCGAAGCATGGTCGGCAAATTTGATCCGCATCACAGGCATCTTGCCCCACATGAAGCGTATCAGCTGATAGCCTTTGCCATGAACCGATACGTTCAGATTCGATGGTACACGTCCAAGCATTGTCACGCTATCCGGCACATTTTCTATTTCTACCGGCACATCATAATCGCGCTGCTGCTCCGAATCGAGCGAAAGAAAAAACCAAAAGACAAAAGCTACGCATACAAACATAAGATAAAGGAGCAGATCACGCCCTTTTGAGGAGTGAACGGCTCCTTTAGCCTTATCAATAATGCGTCGGTAGTCGACCATTCTGTTA
>JAIDKJ010000014.1 GCA_029051835.1 Paramuribaculum sp.
GATGATGCCTGCGTCGGTGGGCACTTTGGCGTCGACCACTCCGCCTTCGAGCATCTTGAAGAAGACTTTGGCGTGGTTGAACTCGTTCTCGGCTGTCTGGCGGAAAATCACTCCGATCGGGAAGTATAGTTCTTTGTCGGCCTGCTTGGCATAGAATGTGTAGCGGGCGTATGACTGCGATTCGTTGAGGTAGGCCAGCACGATGTTCTGCTCGGTGCGTGTGCCTTTGATTGATTTTTTCTTTTTAGCCATGATGAGTTTTGTGTGTTATGTTGATCTGAACTACGTTGTTTTTGTCATATTATAACGTGGGTCGGGACGTGATGGTTCATGCCCGGATGCAATGAGCGCGGACCTCCGGGTGATGGAGATCCGCGCCGATATGTGCTGAAAAGTCTATGGGGGTCAGTCTTCGAGATAGTAGGTGAGGGAGGTGACTACGCGTACTTTCTTGATGTAGGGGGTGGTGGAGTCGCGGTCGTCGATAGTGAACTGTCCCTGCCGGGCGGTCTTGATCTTGCCGAGCGACGATTCGGAGTCGTCGGCAAATTTCTTGGCAGCCTCGCGGGCGTTTTTGGTGGCTTCGGCTATCATCTCGGGCTTGATGGAGTTGAGGTCGGTGAAGTCGTATGTGATCTGGTAGTTGTAGTCGTTGGTTATGGCTATGCCCTGGGCGAAGAGTTCGCCCTGACGGTTGATGAGCGCGTGGATCTCCTTGACTTTTCCCGAGCTGACGGTCACTACGGATGTGATGGCGTAGTTGTAGGGTAGCGGCTGGTTGTTGTAGCGGTCGGTGGTGAGGTCCTGTACTTTGGGCGCTCCGATGGATATCTCCTGGTCGGTGATGCCATTGGATTTCAGGAAGTCGACAATGCGCTGGTTGGTGGCCGAAACGTTGGCGTAGACGGTGGGCAGTGAGTTGCCTACTTCCTTGAACATGATGGGCCATGTGACGACGTTGGCCGGTACTTCGCGTTCGGCGAGGCCGCGTACGTCGACGGTGCGGTCGCGTGAGGCGGCGAAGTCTATGCCTGAACGGATGCAGAGGCCGAGTGCGAGGAGGCCGAGTGAGATGATGGCCGAGGCGATGATTGCTGTTGGTTTCATTTTGGTAGGGTTTGTGGATGAGTTATTGTCTGTTAGATGTGTTGTCGTGGTCGTTGAGCCGCAGCATGTCGTCGATGAGCTTGCGGTCGTTCTGCAGGCGTGGCACTTTGCGCTGTCCGCCGAGTTTGCCGGTCGATGCGAGCCATCGGTCGAATAGTCCTTGGCGCGCTACGGTGACGGTGAGCGGGGCGAGGAATATGTCGCCGGCTCGCTTGGCCTGATAGTCGGAGTTCTGCTCGGTGAGCCGTCGGTCGAGGGTGGCGGCGAATGTGTCGATGTCGGCGGGCGGGCGGTCGAACTCTATCAGCCACTGGTGGCGGCCCTGTGTGGTGGAGGTGGTGAATACCGGGGCGGCGGTGTAGTTGGCTGCGGTGCAGTGGCAGTCGGCGCATGCGAGCGCGAGAGCTGCGTCGGTGTTGTGGACCATCACCTCTTCTCCGAACGCGTTGATATAGTGTTTTGTTCGTCCGGTGATGACGATCTGCAGCGGGTCGGTGGCCACCACTTTGACAACGTCGCCTATGGGGTATCGCCAGAGGCCGTTGGGCGCCGAGAGCAGCAGGGAGTAGCTTTGGCCGGGGGTGGTGAGCCATGCGGGGATGGCTTCGGAGTCGGGTGCGCCGAGCGGCACGAATTCGTAGAACACTCCGGCGTCGGTGAGCAGCATCATGCCGGGCGCGTCGGGGGAGTGCTGCACGGCGAAGAATCCTTCGGATGCGTTGTAGGTTTCGAGGTAGTGCATCCGGGCGGGGTCGGTGATCTCCGCGTATTGGCTGCGGTAGGGGCCGAAGGCGATGCCTCCGTGGAAGAATACTTCGAGGTGGGGCCATACGTCGTGGATGGTCGATGCTCCGGCGCGCCGGATGACCTGGCGCAGTACGGCGAGAAACCATGAGGGGACGCCTGATATGTTGGTGATGTCGGCATGGATCGATTGTTCGACGAGCGCGGGCAGCTTGGCTGTCCAGTCGGGCATGAGGGCTGTGGCGCGCGACGGCACTCTGATGCGGTCGACGAGCGGGTTGATCCTTTCGATGAGGTGGGCCGAGAGGTCGCCGACTTTTACTGAGGGCGATATGCCGTGAAGCTCGTTGGCGAAGCTTCCTCCGAGTATGAACGCTTTGCCGTCGAAGAGCCGGCTGCCGGGGTGGTGGTTGAGGTAGTGGGCCACCGATTCGGCTCCGCCGCGGTAGTGGTTGATGCGCAGGGAGTCGTCGGTGACGGGGATGTATTTGCTTTTGCCGTCGGATGTGCCCGACGACTGTGCGAACCGCAGGCATGCGCCGGGCCACAGTATGTCGGGCTCTCCGGCGATCATCCGCTCGATATAGGGCCGAAGCTCGGGGTAGGAGGTGACGGGCATGGCCTGGCGGAAGTCGTCGTAGGTGGCTACAAGCCGCAGCCGGTGGGTTTCTCCCCAGAGGGTGTGGCGCCCGTGGGCAATGAGCCGGTTGAGCTGCCTGAGCTGTGTCCGCTCCGGGTCGGCGGCGGCCCGGAGCGTGCGTCGTGCTCTGGCGGTGAAAAACGGTGTGATCAGACGTGTGATGTTCATATTGACAAAATTAGGAAAAATGGCCGAAATTTTTTAACTAAATGGCTACAAAACCTAACAAGGGCGTGGGGCGTTTTAATGTTGTATTGAAATTTTACTTAATTTTGCACCTGTAATTGATTGCCCGATGAAAGCATTGTCCAATTGCCTGAGGCTGCTCGCCATTGCAGTCACCATAGTGACTTTCGGCTCATGCAGCGACGAAAACGATTATTACTGGTCGCCGCTGATCGGCGACTGGGTTCTTGTGGCCGATGAATATGGCCCGGTGGATATAGACCAGAACATATTCTCGTTTTACAGCGACGGCTCGGGACAGTATGTGGACTATGACAACTGGGGGCAGTCGTATACCTACGATATCTACTGGGATACGGACGGGACGGCGCTTTATATCTCGTTTGCCGACGGGCAGGAATGGATGTATCGCTGGGCCGTAAGCGGCAACAGGCTGTATCTTACGGATGTCGATACCGGAAGTCAGCTCGTGTTTGCCATGTTTTGAGCGGACGGAGCCGACGACTCTTGACAATCCTCTAAGTAAAACCAATCATTGATGAGTGAAGCAGATCATAGCGCTGCGCAGAAGTGGACCGAACTGGAGCTTCTGCCTGAGTGGGACGAGGAGTATTACGACGTGTACACTGCTAAGAAGCATGGCAAGTGGGTGATGCTCAAGACTCTCAAGGCGGCGTATAAGGACGACCCGCGTTTTCAGGCCATGCTTGAGAAGGAATTTGACGTGCGCTACAATCTTGCCCATCCGGGCATAGTGATGATCAATGACCTGGAGGTGGTGCCCGGTCTGGGACTGTGCATAATCACCGACGATGTCTATGGCGATTCGCTGCGCAAGCTTATAGATTCGGGCAAGGCTGGGCCGGAGCATATAGAGAAGGTGTGTTCGCAGCTGGTGGACGCTCTCGACTATATACAGCGCAATCACGTGGTGCATTTCCCGGTGCGTCCCGAAACGATAGTGTTTACGGAGAATATAGGTAATCTGAAGCTGATCGACGTGGGTTTCGATCAGCGTGAACGTCTGACTCCGGCCGACGCCGCGGAGGATATATATATGTTCGGCAAGGTGCTGCGTGAGCTGATAGATGCGGTGCCCGGTTCGCCGGTAAGGCTTCGTCGCATAGCCGACAAGTGTATGTCGCAGAATCCGCGCGACCGCTATCGTTCGGTGCACGAATTGCGTATGGCGCTCGCTTCGCGGTCGGACAATCGTCTGTATCTGGCGATAATCGCATTCCTGCTTGTCATGATAGCTCTGCTGGTGTGGTTTAATTCGGGTTTTGCTCCCCACCGTCCGGCGTCGGTGGCGTCGTTGCTGCCGGCTGTGTCTTGTTGCGGTCTTTGGCCGGGCGGCTCCGGGTTAAAGGCAATATGATCTTCATTCATTTATAAGGAATATATGTCAATAGAAATAAAGCCTGTCAGTCCCGACCGTCGGGAGTTGAAGAAATATGTGAAATTCGGCATCGACCTTTATCGCGGCAATGATTGCTACGTGCCGCCGCTGGTGGTCGACGAGATAGAAACTCTGATGCCGTCGAAAAATCCGGCATTTGACTTCTGCGAGGCGCAGTCGTTCATGGCTGTGCGCGACGGTGTGGCCGTGGGCCGCATTACCGCTATAATCAACAGTGTGGTCAATGAGCGCACCGGCAAGAAGGAGGCGCGTTTCGGATTTGTCGACTTTATCGATGATGCGGAGGTTGTCGACGCGCTGTTTCATGCGGCCGAGGAGTGGAGCCGTCAGCGCGGCATGACCGAGATGGTGGGTCCGATGGGGTTCACCGATATGGATCATGAGGGTATGCTTATCGATGGCTTCGACGAGCTCGGCACTATGGCCACGATCTACAACTATCCCTATTATCCGGTGCACATGGAGCGCATGGGGTATCAGTCCGATGTCGACTGGGTGGAGTATCGCATGACTGTGCCCGACAGTGTGCCCGACAAATATCTGCGTATAGCTTTGCTCGTGGAGCGCAAATATGGTTTCAAGGCGCTTCACTATACGTCGCGGAGCCGTCTTAAGGCGGACTATGGCAAGGCTATCTTCGATCTGATCAATGTGGCCTACGACGGGCTTTATGGTTATTCGCCGCTGTCGGAGCGCCAGATCGGGTATTATATCGACAAGTATCTTGGCATTCTGCGGCTCGACTGCATAAGCATAGTGGTCGATAAGGAGGGCAAGCTGGTGGCGTTCGGCATATCGATACCGTCGTTTTCGCGGGCGCTCCAGCGTTCGGGCGGCCGATTGTGGCCATTCGGATGGTATCATCTGCTGAAAGCGGTGCGTGGCAAGAACGATGTTGTCGACCTCATGCTTGTAGCCGTCAGCCCCGAATATCAGAATATGGGAGTGAATGCGATTGTGTTTGCCGACCTGATTCCTGCATATATTAAGAATGGCTATAAGTTTGCCGAAAGCAATCTGGAGCTTGCCGACAATGCGAGCGTGCAGCTTCAGTGGCCGTAGTTCGAGCGTCGGCTGCCCCGTCGCCGCCGTGCATTCCGCCGCCAGCTTTGACGGAGAGTCTTTTTGGTGTGATTTTTTTTGCA
>JAIDKJ010000140.1 GCA_029051835.1 Paramuribaculum sp.
ATCATAGGCCGTAAATTCGCAGTAAAGCTCAACACCAACATAGGCAATTCGGCCCTTTCGTCGGGCATCGAAGAGGAGGTGAGCAAAGCCGTGTGGAGCTGCTATTGGGGCGGCGACACGCTTATGGATCTCTCCACGGGAGCCAACATACACGAAACACGCGAATGGATCATACGCAACTGCCCGGTGCCGGTCGGTACCGTGCCAGTATATCAGGCTCTTGAGAAGGTGGAGGGCAGTGTAGAGCGTCTGTCGTGGGAGATATACCGCGACACACTCATCGAGCAGGCCGAACAGGGTGTGGACTACTTTACGATCCACGCCGGCGCACTCCGCGCCCATGCCGACATGATCAACGAGCGCCTGACGGGCATCGTGAGCCGCGGCGGCTCAATCATGACACGATGGGCTGTGATCCACAACGAGGAGAACTTCCTCTACACCCACTTCGACGAGATCTGCGAGATACTGGCGCAGTACGATGTGGCTGTGTCGCTCGGCGACGGCCTTCGTCCGGGATCTATCCACGACGCCAACGACCGGTCGCAGTTCCTTGAACTCGACGTGCTCGGCGAGCTCACCGAAAAGGCCTGGGCTCACGGCGTTCAGGTGCTGATCGAGGGTCCGGGCCACGTGCCGATGCATAAGATACAGGCCAACATGGACCGTCAGCTCGACAAGTGCCACGAAGCTCCGTTCTATACCCTCGGACCGCTGACCACCGACATAGCCCCCGGCTACGACCATATCACCTCGGCCATCGGCGCCGCTCAGATAGCATGGGCCGGAACAGCCATGATATGCTATGTGACTCCAAAAGAGCATCTGGCGCTCCCCAACCTCGACGACGTGCGTCAGGGCGTAATCACCTACAAGATCGCCGCCCACGCCGCCGACCTCGCCAAAGGTTATCCCGGCGCGCAGGTGCGCGACGACGCCATGAGCCTCGCCCGCTACGACTTCAGGTGGAAGGACCAGTTCAACCTGTCGCTTGACCCCGAGAAAGCGAAACGCTACTACGTGGAGAGCCACCGCGACGACGATCACTTCTGCACCATGTGCGGACCCAACTTCTGCGCGATGCGCATATCGCAGTCGACTGCCGACGAATGTGCGAAATAAACCTATCGCGATGTTTTACGA
>JAIDKJ010000141.1 GCA_029051835.1 Paramuribaculum sp.
CTCGCCTCGCCGATTGCGGCTTCGACGCCATAATAGTATTCGGATGCGTGCTCCGTGGCGACACACCCCACTTCGACTACGTGTGCCAGTCGGTCACGCAGGGCATCACCGACATCAACCTCAAGGGCAACGCCCCGGTGATATTCGGAGTGCTCACCGTCGACACCGAGCAGCAGGCCATAGACCGCATCGGCGGCCCGGCCGGAAACAAAGGCGCCGAAGCGGCTCTGACTGCGTTGAAAATGATCGCCTTCGACCGCGCGACCAAGAACCTCGGCAAATAACCGCGACAAAACCACATACCCGATGAAACCAATAAACCATATCATTGCAGCCATAATGCTGTCGGCCACAGCGGCAACAGCCTTCGCCGCCACCGACAAAACCAGCGAAGGCAAGGAGCGCGGCTACCTCACAATCAACCGCCCGACGGCCGAAGCCCACATTGGCTTCCTCGCATCCGACGAACTGCAGGGACGCGAAGCCGGATACCCCTCGGGGCGCATCGCCGCCAACTACGTCGAGGCTTGCCTGCGCGCCACCGGCCTTGAGCCGTGGGACGGCAAGTCATACCGCCAGCCATTCGCCGCCTACCGCCGCGAGCGCCAGAAAAAAGGGCGCTACACCGTCCATCCCGATTCGATAGCGCGCCTCAGCGGTGAAGTGCATCAGAAACTTCCGCTCACCAACATCATGGGACGCATCACGGGCAAGAATCCCGACGAATTCGTGATCATCGGCGCCCACTTCGACCACCTCGGAGTGGATCCGCTGCTCGACGGCGACCAGATCTACAACGGCGCCGACGACAATGCCTCGGGCGTAGCCGCCGTGCTCCAGATCGCACGCGCTTTCGTCGAGAGCGGAGTGCAGCCCGAACGCACCGTGATATTCGCCCTCTGGGACGGCGAGGAGAAAGGGCTCCTCGGCTCCGAACACTTCATGCTGCAGTGGGCCGACCCCTCTAAAATCAAAGGCTACCTCAACTTCGACATGATAGGCCGCAACAACAACGAGGCAAATCCCGAGCACGTGGTCTACTTCTACACCGAAGCCCATCCGGCATTCGAACAGTGGCTCCGCAACGACATAGCTACGCGCGGACTGCGGCTCAAGCCCAACTACCGCCCGTGGGACCGCCCCATAGGCGGAGGCGACAACGGATCGTTTGCCAAGCGCGACATACCCATTATATGGTATCACACCGACGGACATCCCGACTATCACATGCCCTCCGACCACACCGACCGCATCAACTGGGACAAGACCGTCGACATCACACGCGCAGCCTATCTCAACCTGTGGAACCTCGCCAACATGCCCTCCTACTGATGCCGCAACACTTCCTACGACTTGCCGCCGCCATGCTATGGCCGCTGCTCCTGTGGAGCTGCAGCCGGCCCGACAATTTCACCGTCGAAGGCAAACTCTCCGACGGCGCTACCGCCAACGTGGAGCTGACATATTATGCCGACGGAGGGATCCGCCGCACATCGGCCGTGGCCAGAGAGGGCCGCTTCACCATCGACGGTTCATCGACACGTCCCACCCTCGCTCTTCTCACCATCTCGGGGGGAGCACCCGCAGCCTCGCTTATCGTCGACAACGGCGACAAGATCAAGCTCACCGTCGACAGCGCCATGACCGGGCTCACCCGGCTTTCCGGCAGCAAGCCGAGCGAAAAGCTGTGGAAATTCACCCGCGACAACTATCAGACTCTCACATCGGGCAGCGACACCGAAGTCAACCGTCTTTTGGCCGAATTCGTCAGCCGCAACCCCGACGACATCAGCGCGGCAGCCCTCATGGTCACCACCTTCCGCACTCCCGGCCATGAAGCCGAAGCCGACTCGCTCCTAGCCCGCATAGCCCCCGAAGCACGTCCGCAGGAAGTGATGCACAACTTCAGCGAAGTGCTCGCCACCCAGATATCGAGCGACGCCCACGGCAAAGTGCCCAACATGACGCTCTACGACCGTCGCGACACCACCGTCTACTACGCTCCCTACAACCAGTCGGCAAGCATTATCGCCTTCGCGTCGGCTGCGCCACAGCAGCGCGACTCCGTCATCGCCGCCCTGCGACAGCTGGCCGACAGCCTGCCGCGCCGCCGCTTCAAAGCCGTCGAAGTGACGCTCGCGCCCGACTCAGCCGAGTGGAAACGGCTGACAGCCCGCGACTTCGCATCGTGGATCCAGGCATGGACGCCTGCCGCCATAGCCTCGCCCTCGATGCGACGCCTCGCCGTGCCGAGAGTGCCGTTCTTCATAGTGGCCGATTCCACAGGCACACAGATCTACCGCGGAAGCAGCGCCACGGCTGCAGTATCGACCGTCGACCGCATTCTCCGCCGCAAATAACACCCACACCCCATCCGACTCCTCCCCCTAACCACGTTTTCTCCTCCACGATATGCTTGTCAAGACCTACGGAGCCGCCGTGCAAGGCATCGACGCCATAGTCGTCACCATCGAAACAGTCGTCGAACAGGGATTCTCCTTCTGCATGGTCGGTCTGCCCGACACAGCCGTCAAGGAGAGCTACCAGCGCGTGCAGGCCGCCATGACCCAGAGCGGCACAGGATGGCCCCGACGGAAAGTGACCATCAACCTCAGTCCGGCCGACGTGCGCAAGGAGGGAGCCGCCTACGATCTGCCCATAGCGATCGGCGCCCTCGCCGCCGACGGCAAGATTCCCGCCGAAAGCCTTGAGGGGATGATGATCATGGGCGAACTGTCGCTCGACGGATCGCTGCTGCCCATCAAGGGAGTGCTGCCGATGGCCATAAAAGCCCGCTCGCTCGGCTTCCGGGGCATGATAGTGCCGCGCGACAACGCTACCG
>JAIDKJ010000142.1 GCA_029051835.1 Paramuribaculum sp.
TGCCGCTGGGCACCATCAAGAGCCGCATTTTCTTCGCCCGCCAGCAGCTCCAGACACGCTTCGCCGACTACCGCTGAGCGTCGGCAATACTGACTGATTGATTTTTGATTAAGGAATAAAAACAACAATCCCCGCCTGATGCCCTAAGAGCGTCAGGCGGGGATTGCTTATCGTTTAGCGGGGGGTGGGATTACTTCTTGAAAGCGTGGCGGTAGCCTTTCACCTTGTCCCATGAGCCGCGGGTGAAGTCGGGCACTTCCACGGGAGCGTTGCCGTTGGCGATCGAGATCTCCGACAGGGGAGTCAGAGCGCACCACTCGGCCAGGTCATATACGTCCATGTCGAGGGGCAGACCGTTGAGCAGGCAGTATACGAGGCGATAGTCCATGATGTAGTCCATGCCGCCGTGGCCGCCTACTTTCTTGGCAACGTCGCCTACTTCGCGGATGATCGGGTGAGTGTACTTCTCCACCAGAGCAGCCTGCTGTTCGGGCGAGATAGCGCCGTGGGCCGAGAGGTTCTGATGGTCGGGCACGGTAGCCGAGTCGAGCTGTTCGGGCTCGAACGCATACTGCGATACGGGATACTTGTTGGCGAATCCCTTGGTGCCGGTCAGCTGATACATGCGGCTGTAGGGGCGCGGATTCACGACGTCGTGCTGTATCTGGATGGTCTTGCCGTTGGCAGTGCGTATCATTGTCATGGTGTGGTCGCCGTTGGCAAAAGTGTCGGCCTCTTCGCCGAACATCTTCTTCCATGCAGCCGGTCCGTTGACAGCCTTGGTGTCCATGGCCACGAGGGTGGTCATGCGGTCGCCGCGGTGTATGTCGAGCAGCTGGCAGGCGGGGCCTACGCCGTGGGTGGGATATACGTCGCCGCGACGCTCCTTGTTGAATTCGAGGCGCCAGTTGTTGGCGTATGCCGACCAGAACTCGTCAAGGTTGTGGATGTAAGAGCCTTCGGTGTGGAGCACCTCGCCGAACAGACCCTGCTGGGCCATGTTGAGGGTGTTCATTTCGAAGAAGTCATACACGCAGTTCTCAAGCATCATGCAGTGCTTGCGGGTCTTCTCCGAAGTGTTGATGAGGTCCCATATCTCTTCAAGGGTCGATGCGGCAGGCACCTCGATGGCGGTGTGCTTGCCCTGTTCCATGGCATACTTGGCTATGGGAGTGTGGCGCTTCCAGTCGGTCACCACATATACCAGATCCACGTTGGGATCCTCGCAGAGCTGCTTCCACGACTCTTCCTCGCCGCCGTAGGTGGCTACAGGGCCGTAGTTGTTGGCGGCATAGCGTGCCATTACTTTGTTGACGCGTGCGGTGTCGATGTCGCAGATAGCGGTCACGCGTGCTCCCGGCACGAACGTGAGACGGCTTGCAGCCGACGAACCACGCATGCCCAGACCTACCACGCCGATGCGTACGGAGTCCATCGGCTCGGCGGCGAAGCCAAGCATGTCGGTCTGTCCGGCAGGACGTTCGGGTACATCAGTCACGATGGTTCGGTTGGTGTCGGCATTGCCACACGAAGCGAACAGTGCCATCGCGCAGAGCGAGGCGGCCAAAATACTCTTAAAGTTCATGTCTTGAATGATAATTACTTTATTTTAAGGTTGTTGTGATTGGTTTTATGCGTTTTGGATGAATATTATCACAAAGTTAGCAATAATTTGTTATCCTACAGCTTTTTTTACTACAAAAAAAGCGATGTGTCGAAATACAGTTTTTTGACACATCGCCTTGTTTTATGTCCGGATGGAGAGGTTGCTGTCAGAGTGGTCCAGATGGGCCGTTATGACACAACCTCCATGAAAAGTGTGGGAATCTCTTACGGTATTGCGTCGTAGGCGCGGAGTGCCTGCTCGAAGCGCGACTCCACGTCGGAGAGCAGATAGAGGCCGTCGGCATTGCGTTCCAGTCCTTCGAGCGACAGCGGATACACCATCGGCGGATTGTCAAGAGTGATCAGCTGCAGATTGCGGAGCTGGTCGAGCGTCGGATATACGATATTGATGTCGGCATAGGTCTGGCCGTCGGCGCCCTCAAATTTCTCCACAACGATTTTCGATCCTATAGGGGTCTTCTTCTCGATGGCGTCGGGCAGTTCGTAAGGCTCCACTCCGAGAGCGGTGGCTACCGACGACAGGTTGCTGTCGTGGCCTACAAGGAAGGTGAAGCGGCGGTCGGGCGAGCGCAGTTCGTCATACATATACTGTATCAGCGGACGAGCCACGTTGACAGCCACTATCGGGGCGGTGAAGAGGGCGTCCTGATACACGTCCTTGATATGGGCGAGGCGTTCCCAGTCGGCGCGGGTCAGCTTGTGGCCGAAGGCTGCCTTGAGCGTGTCGGGTTCTTCGTAATACTGCAGGATGAAGGCATCGCTCGCGCCGTTGAGGGTCTTCAGGGCCGAGCCCGATTTCAGACCCGGTTCCTGGAACTGCTCGAGCACAAATTCGGTGTCGTAGTTGTCGAGGGCCTTCAGCTTCGGATCGCCCTCTTTGGTCATCGGCGACTGGTCGACGTCGAGCACGTCGATGATAAGTGCATAGTAGGGTCGCAGCTGCTCGCTGATGCCGCGTATGCCTTTCTTGCCACCCTGTTCGGCTATCTGCTTCATTGCTATTGCC
>JAIDKJ010000143.1:0-6640 GCA_029051835.1 Paramuribaculum sp.
CAAAACATATCGAGCCGGCTACCCGCGACTCCATACTCGCAGCCCTCTACATCGACATTTCATCACGCACCGACGACGGATCGACAATGGATCTGCGCGTAGCCACATACCGAGTCGACGTAAAACGCCCCTGCGACGTCATCGAAGAGATACTTCGCATCTACGGCTACAACAACGTAGAGATGGGTTCCACACTCCAGTCGTCGCTCTCCTACCGCTCGGCCACCGACATCGACCACACGCTGAAGGTCAACATATCCCAGCAGCTCACAGCCGAAGGATTCAACGAGATACTCAACAACTCGCTGACCTCCGAATCGTACTACGCCGACCTGCAGCAGATGCCGCTCAGCCACTGCGTCAGACTCCTCAACCCCCTCAGCTCCGACCTCTGCGTCATGAGGCAGACACTCCTGTTCGGCGGACTCGAATCGCTTGCCCACAACATCAACCGCAAGATCAGCGATCTGGCAATGTATGAGTTCGGCCACGTCTACAGCTTCAACCCCGAAGCGGTCCCCACGCAGGAACGTCCGCTCGCACCCTACCGCGAAGAGTCGAGGCTCGCACTCTGGCTCACCGGCAATATCCGGCCCGGCAACTGGGCTCGCCCCGCACAGCCATCCACATTCTTCGACCTCAAGGCTGCCGTAGCCAACATACTCGCCCGCCTCGGCATCACCGAGCGCGAGATCAAGCTCCAGCAGGGCGAAGGAGAGATCTACTCAAAATCGATCGACATAATGACCCGATCGGGCAAACCGCTCGGATCTATGGGCATCATCGCCGCCGACACACTCCGCCGCTTTGACATCAAGCAGCCGGTGGCCTACGCCGAACTGCGCTGGCAGGAGCTGACACAGATCGCCGCCGCACGCAAAGTGACCTACACACCGCTTCCGCGCACCATGCCCGTACAGCGCGACCTCGCCCTGCTCGTCGACCGCACGGTCACATTCGATCAGATCGAGCGCGCAGTGGCCGAAAGCGAGAAACGCCTGCTGCGCAGCGTCAGCCTCTTCGACGTCTACGAAGGCAAGAACCTGCCCGAAGGCAAGAAGTCCTACGCCATTTCAATCACCCTGCAGGATGACGAACGCACACTCGTCGACCAGCAGATCGAAGCCGTCATGCAGCGCATCACAGCCAATCTGGCCAAGCGCACCGGCGCAACACTCCGATAAACAAAACATCTACAAAATAAGAAAACCATAAAACTACAAAGCAATGGGAAGAGCTTTTGAATACCGCAAAGCCAGAAAACTCAAACGCTGGGGCAATATGTCGCGTACCTTCACGCGCATAGGCAAGGAAATCACCATAGCCGCCAAGTCGGGCGGCCCGGATCCCGACACCAACCCGCGCCTGCGCGTGCTGATGCAGAACGCCAAGGCCGCCAACATGCCTAAGGACACCGTGGAACGCGCCATCAAAAAGGCCACAGAAAAGGATTCCAGCGACTACAAGGAGATCGTTTACGAAGGCTACGGCCCCTACGGAATAGCCATCGTGGTCGAAGCCGCCACCGACAACAACACCCGCACCGTCGCCAACGTCCGCTCCTACTTCAACAAGCACGGAGGCAACCTCGGCACACAGGGATCGCTCGCATTCCTCTTCGACCACAAGAGCGTGTTCAAGATCAAACCCAAAGAAGGAGTGGATCTCGAAGAACTCGAGCTCGAACTCATCGACTATGGAGTCGACGAACTCGAAGCCGACGAGGAGGAAATCGTGGCCTACGGCGCATTCGAGGAATTCGCCAACATCCAGAAGTATCTTGAGGAAAACGGCTACGAGATCGTCAGCGCCGAATTCGAGCGCATACCCCACGAACTCAAGGAGGTGACCGACGAGCAGCGCGCACAGATCGAAAAACTGCTCGACAAGTTTGAGGACGACGAAGACGTGCAGAACGTATTCCACAACATGAAGGAAGCCGACTCGGCCGAGTAACATCTCCCCAGGCATCCTTTGCCGATCACTGACAGCATCAAGGCGCTGCGCCGGTTCTACCACCGGCACGGCGCCTTTGCTTTATCCCCACCCAAAAAAAATATGACCCTGTCTCACGACACGGCCATACCATACATTCATTAACATGTTGTAAAGTGTATACTGGGATGTTTTTGGCTTGTCATTCCGACAAGTATATCGTTCGCTTCAATTCATCCGCTCCCGAGGTTCGGCTTAGCCTCCGTGTCACGATTCTCGCTTCCGTTCGTCCGAATCGCACCTGCGTCGACACTTCCGTTGTCGCGGGGTGACACATAAGGCCAATTGACCATCTAACGCTCTAAAGCATCAAAAAGTTCCATACACCATTTTTAATATCTCACATTGCAACGCATCTCCGCGTGATGCTCCGTCAGTCCTTCACCGATTGCATCTCCACCAACCGCCGGTAGTGCCCGTCAAGAGCCATCAGCTCGTCGTGCGTGCCGCGCTCCACGATGCGCCCCTCATGGAGCACACATATCATGGTAGCGTTCTTTATAGTCGAAAGCCTGTGGGCTATCACCAGCGTAGTACGATCCTTCATCAGACGGTCGAGAGCCTGCTGCACCAGTCGCTCGCTTTCGCTGTCAAGCGCCGAAGTAGCCTCGTCGAGTATCAGTATCGGAGGATTCTTCAGTATCGCTCGGGCTATGGATATACGCTGGCGCTGACCACCCGACAGCCGGCATCCGCGGTCGCCTATGTTTGTGTCATAACCATGCTCCGACGCCATAATGAAATCATGGGCGTTGGCTATCCGTGCAGCCTCCGTCACCTGCTCCATAGTGGCGTTCTCCACGCCGAACGTGATATTGTTGTAGAAAGTATCGTTGAAGAGTATCGCCTCTTGATTGACATTGCCCATCAGCGAGCGCAGATCATGCACACGCAGATTTCTCACATCGTGCCCGTCCACCTCTATCGAACCGCCCTGCACATCATAGAAACGCGGCAGAAGATCGGCCAGAGTCGACTTTCCGCTGCCGCTCTGTCCTACGAGAGCCACCGTATCGCCCGCCTTTATATCCAGACATATGTCGTTCACCACCGGATGCTCCGGATCATAACCGAATGTCACATGGTCATACCTCACCCGTCCCTCGGTTGGCGCCGTCAGCGGCTCAGGATCGGCAGGATCGGCTATCGGATTCACGGCCTGCAGTATCTTGTCCACGCGCTCCATCGAGGCCATGCCCTTCTGGATACTGTAGGCAGCCTTCGACAGCTCCTTGGCCGGATTGATAATGCTGTAGAAAATCACCAGATAGTATATGAACATCGGAGCGTCGATGCCGGCGTTGCCGCTCAATATGAGCGTGCCGCCAAACCATAGCACTATAGCTATCGTGGCGGTGCCTAAAAACTCGCTCATCGGATGAGCCAGCGACTGGCGGCGGGCTACAGTGTTCGACAACGTATAAAACCGCTGGGTTCCGGCTCTGAAACGCGCCCTCACCTTCTGCTCGGCATTGAAAGCCTTGACTATACGGAGGCCGCCTATCGTTTCCTCGATATTGCTCAGTATGCTGCCCCACTGGTTCTGGAGCTGAAGCGACTTGCGTTTGAGGCTCTTGCCTATCTTGCCCATCGCCAGACCGGCTATAGGCAGCAGTATCAGCACAAACACCGTCAGCTGCCAGCTTATGGCGAGCATCATGCCCAGACACACGATGATCATAACAGGATTCTTGAAAAGCATGTCGAGCGATGCCATGATAGAGCTTTCCACCTCCTGCACGTCACCGCTCATGCGGGCCATCACATCCCCCTTGCGCTCGTTTGTGAAGAATCCGATAGGCAGGCTCACAACTTTGTCATATAGCGAATTGCGTATATCCCTCACGACGCCGGAGCGGAGCGGGATGATGAAATACGACGCCAGATAGGTCACTCCCGTCTTTAGAGCCGTCATCACCACCAGCAATGCGCCGAGAAGCGCCAGAGTATTGCTTTGTCCGAAACGCCATATGGCCTGCTGGGTGACATAATAGAAATCATTCACGGCCACATCGGCCAGATCCTTCACCGATACGCCCGACAACGCCACATATTCGTAAGTCTTGTCGTTAAGCTCGAAGAGCATCTCGAGGATCGGCATTATTACGGCAAACGAAAACAGCGTAAGCACGGCTGCAAGAAGATTGCAGATCATGCTCGCGATCAGATAACCTTTATAAGGGGGCACATAGCGCCCAAGCAGTTTCCAGAACTGTCCCATTGCCTTTGCTCTGTTGTTTGATTACGCAAAAATACGCAAAAAATCCCACATGACACCACGATAGCCCGCCATTTTTCGGGCGCCGCGGTCATGCGGGATATTTTTAGGGAGTGTTGCTTAAATGTATGAGCCGCTCTTATCGGCGACAACGCGTTTTGTGTCGGTCACTGCGCTTCAAGACGCCACTCCACGCGATCGACCGAACCGTCTTTGGCGCGCGCCTCAACCACGTTGACACCCGGAGCCAGCTTTACGCCCTTCATCACGAATGTCGACAGACCCTGCGGCGTCATTTTGCCCAGAGAGCGTCCGTTGACCCGCAGCTCCACTTCAGGATAGCTTGCGAACACCATCACATCGGTCAGATCGGAAGTCCTTATATCATGACGACGCTCGGCTATATACAGTGTCGGGATTTCATCGTTCCAGTTGGCCCTGTAGAAATAAAACGCGTCTTTCTTCACCTTGCGGTCAAATGACACGATACCCTTGTCGTTGATACCGTAGCGGTCACCCTCTGTGCGATGGGCGGCGCCGAAATCAAACAGATTCCAGATAAACGAACCCCACACATAGGGACGCTCCGAGATAGCCTTCCAGTTCTGGCGGTGGAATTCGGTCTGATAGTTCTCCGGATGCCACATTCCCGACGAGAGTCCGGGCTTCACGCTGTCCTGCTGATGATACACGCTCGCTCCGGCGCCGTATTCGCTGATCGCTATACGCAGGTCGCCGTGACGCGCATGGGTGTCATCGAGCCATTTGCCCAGATCGTTGGCCGAACCGCCATACCATCCGTAATACTTGTTCCATGCGATCAGATCGGTAGCGAAGCTCAGCGAATCCGATGCATCTATATTGCTCGCGCCGGTAGTCAGGCGTGTCGGATCCTCAGCGTGTGCGATCTCGTTCAGTTCCCTGACGTAGGCCGTCGGATTGTCACCATGAGTCTTCAGCTCGTTGAAAAGTCCCCAGAAGCATATCGACGGATGATTGTAATGCTGTCTGATCATCTCCACCAGCTGCTGGCGTCCGTTGGCATGGAACTCCGGCGAAGCTGTATATCCGCGGTCGAGATATCCGCCCGGACCCACAAACGGGATCTCGGCCCACGCCACGATGCCATGACGGTCCATCAGACCGTAGAACTCCTCGGCCTGCGGATAATGCGCGAGTCTGACACCCGTAGCTCCTATCTCGCTGATGATCTCTGCATCCTCGCGGTGATGTTCGGGAAGCAAAGCATTGCCTCGTTCGGCACGGTCCTGATGGCGGCACACGCCTCTGAGCGGATAGTGGCGGCCATTGAGCATGAAGCCACGGTCGGCATCGACACTGAACCACCGGAGTCCCAGCGGCTCGCTGACTCGGTCGGTCACATTGCCGGCAGCATCGGCCACAGTGGCCGTAGCCTCATACATGAACGGATCCTTGCGGCCATCCCACAGTCGCGGATTCTTGATGCTCAGATCCACCTTGACCCTTACGGAAGAATCGGCCCGACACTCGAAACGGCCTTCGCCCGACGCCACTATACGGTTTCCGTCGGTCACCGTCACCTTCACGCTGCCCGACGCCGCTTCACGGCCTGAATTGTCCACCACAACGGTGGCCTCTACGTCGCCGCGCTCACGGCTGACACTCTTCTGAGTGAGATATACGCCCTTCGAACCGTAGTCGGCCAGACTGATATGGAGCGGATCGAGCGTGTAGAGCCACACGTCGCGATACAGACCGCCGTACATATTGAAATCACCCACCAGCGGCATCACATCCTGATCCAAAGCGTTGCTCACCCTTACAGTGAGCAGATTGTCGGCATTCTCGCGCAGAAGGTCCGTTATATCCATCGCAAAAGCGCCATAACCGCCCTTGTGTGTGCCGGCCAGACGCGAATTGACCCAGACGGCAGCATTCTGGTTGGCTCCCTCAAAACGGAGTATCACGCGGCGCCCCTTCCATGACGGATTGTATTTCAGACGCTTCTCATACACGCCCGTTGTGCGCTGATACGCCGGATTGCCCGACAACGCATCGGCGGCATTCCATGTGTGCGGAAGATCCACACGCATGCCACGGCCGCTCACCTGACTTGCAAAACGGAAACTCCAGTCATCGTTTATACGCGAAGCCGTGCGGCCGGCAATATCCATCGCCGCGACAGGAATCATCGAAATAACTGACAACAGCGCCACGGCTATAAGTCGTGCTTTCAGTGATATCAAATTCATATAGGTTGATTTTATCGGTTTAGTGATACGAAATTAATCGCAAATTTAGTAAATTTGATGCGCATTTGCCACTTTTGCGCCATTCTAATTTGAAAATGGCATGTAAACAAACACCAATCCGATGCATTATTTTCTCTCGGCCGGCGAAGCATCCGGCGATCTCCACGCCTCAGCGCTGATAGCGGCCATCCGC
>JAIDKJ010000143.1:6650-9946 GCA_029051835.1 Paramuribaculum sp.
GCCATCCGCTCACTCGATACCGAAGCCCGCTTCACGTTTCTCGGCGGCGATCTCATGGCCGAAGCCGCCGCCACCGGTCCGCTGATCCACTATCGGCGCATGGCCTACATGGGCTTCAGCGAAGTACTGCGCCACCTGCCGCAAGTGTTCGCCAACCTGCGTGTCGCACGCGAGGCTGTGAGCCGGGAGCAGCCGTCATGCGTCATCCTTGTCGACTATCCAAGCTTCAACCTCAAGCTCGCAGCCCACGCCCGGAGCCTCGGCATCCCGGTCTACTGGTATATCGCGCCGAAGGTATGGGCATGGAAAGAGTATCGTGTCAAATCCATCCGACGGCTCGTGCGCCGGGTGTTCTCGATACTCCCGTTTGAAGTCGATTTTTTTCGCCGCCACGGCATCGACGCCCGCTACGTAGGCAATCCGTCGCTTGAAGAGATCGACGCACGTCTGATATCGCGTCCCACGCCCGACGAAATACGGCAGGCGGCCGGAGTGACCTCCCGGTTGCCTTTGCTCGCGCTCGTCCCCGGCAGCCGCAAGGGTGAGATACGCAACAATCTCCCGATCATGCAGGCTGTGGCGGCGCTGCATCCCGAACTGCAACCGATAGTGGCCGGAGCGCCGGGAATCGACCCGGAGTTCTACCGGCAGTTCACGTCGTTTCCGGTTGTCGACAACATGTCATTCCGACTCATGGCGGCGGCCGAAGCAGCACTTGTCACCTCAGGCACCGCAACGCTCGAATGCGCTCTGGCGGCCACGCCTCAGGTAGTGTGCTACCGCGCCAACGGATCGCGCATCTCCTACGCTATCATGAAACGGCTCATACACACCCGCTACGTATCACTGCCCAACCTGATCGCCGACGCCCCTGTCATACCCGAAATGTTGCTCCACCACTGCAACGTGGCCGAAGTCAACGACCGGCTGACCGACATACTCCCGGGGACGGCAGGACGACAGAAACAGCTCGAAGGCTATACGGAGATCCGTCGCCGGCTCGGCACCACCAGAGCCGCGTCGACTGCCGCCGCCGAGATAATCGACGATCTTACCAACCTGCACAAATCACAAAAGTCATAAATCATGAACATACCATCCGTACAACTGCCGCCGATACCGGAGGCGCGCCCCGTCAGAATACTCTTCATATGCCTCGGCAACATCTGCCGATCGCCCGCCGCCCACGGCATGATGCAGGCTCTCGTCGACAGCCGAGGGCTGTCCGATTCGTTCGTAATCGATTCGGCCGGAACCGGCGGCTACCACATCGGATCACTCCCCGACTCACGGATGCGCGCCCACGCCCGCCGCAGAGGCCTCACGCTCGACCATCGTTGCCGTCAGGTATCAGAGGCCGACTTCTCCGACTTCGACATAATCATAGGCATGGATGCCTCCAACGTAGCCAACCTGCGGCGCCTCGCCCCAACGCCCGAAGCCATGGCCAAAGTGATCCCCATGTCGGCCTTCTTCAGCATCGCCACACGCTACGACCACGTGCCCGACCCCTACTACGAGGGAGCCGAAGGCTTCGAGCTTGTACTCGATCTTCTCGACGACGCCACGCTCAATCTTCTCGACACCATCACAGCCGCCCGCCACTGAGCCGCGGCAATGACCGCCTGACGACCCTCCACCGCAAGACACTAAGCCTCTCTCCATAGCCCCGACACACAAAAGACAAAGCGGCGCGCCCCTCGGGGCACGCCGCTCGATTTATCCTTTCAGGGGATTGATTTACTTGTTCTCAACGATGGTCACTGCGCGGTCGAGCTGCACAGCCTTTTCACCGAGGTCGGTGAGGTTGCCATTGTCGATAGTTGTGTTGAGCTGGCTCTGAGCAACACCGAAGCGAACGAGCTGACGCTGAACGCCGTTCACACGAGCGTGACGCAGACGGGTGTTGATAGCGTCGGTGCCGGTGTAGTTGTCGGCCCAGCCGGTGAGGGTGTAGGTCTTGCCGCTCTCCTTCATTACAGAAGCAACAGCGCGGAGCACGTTCACCTCACGGGTCGAGAGGCTCGACTTGCCGATGGGATAGTAGATAGTGGTCAGAGGCACAGCGGGGCACTCAGCCTTCTCTACCGGACGGTTCAGGCAGTCCTGGAGCTGACGCTCGAGGTCGGCGATGCGGGCGTTGGCAGCCTGCAGACGAGCCTCGATAGCGCTGCAGTCGGGAACTTCGGGGCAAACCGGAACAACGGGAGCGTCCCAGGTGCGCTTGTTGAAGTTGTAGGTTACACCTACGTAAGCCTGCAGGTCACCTACAGTCTTCTTCTCGAACTTAACAGTTTCCTGCGGGCCGTCGAATGTGCTGAAACGAACGTCGAGGAAGAGCTGAACAGCCTTCGAAACGTTGAACGAGTTGATCCAGCCTGCGCGGAGCGAGGTGTTGAAGTTGTGAGCGTTTTTCCACTCGCCGCCGAGGTAAGCAGTGGTCCAGTAAGCGCCACCACCGAAATAAACGGTCGAGTTGTAGATGCGGTCAGGACGATAGCCACACCACCAGTTGGTGAGGTTGACCATAACGTCGCCTACTACACCGAATTCGTTGAATTTCTGCTTCCAGTACTGATTGTCGTAACGAACGTCGTGCCAAACAGGAACTTCTGAAAGGCCTTTCATCTGTATGTAGTTACCACCCAGACGAAGACCGATGATGGGCGAGAACCACTTGCCGACGTAGATTGATGCAGCAGGAGCAAGTCTCTTGCCAAGACCCTCTTCAGAGTCAAATTTCGAGAACATTACGCCCACGCCACCTTCACCGGTTACGAACCAATTGTTAGAGAAGCGATTGAACAGGTAACCCTGCGAGGGGTCCTGCACCGTCTGAGGTGCTTCCTGCGCAAAGGCCGATGCGCCGAAAAGCATGGCGCAAGCAAGGCCAAGAATACTTCTTTTGAGCATAGCTTTTGTGATGTTTATAAAAATGAAACGTGTAATTTGAAGTGCAAAGTTAACTAAAATTTCTTGAATAATTAACCTTCGCACTCATTTTGTGATATAAAATAGATCCACTGATCTCATAATTTTTCGGTTAAATCGCAACGACAAGCTCTCTTATCGTCCGATAAAACCCTTGACGCGCTCAAGCACAGCCTCGGGAGTAAACCCGAATTTCTCATCAAGCACCTTGTACGGAGCCGAGGCGCCGAAACGGTCAAGGCCATAGACATAGCCGCCCACGCCTACTACTTCGCGCAGTGTCGAAGGCAGTCCGGCTGTCAGCCCGAACACGGCTACACCGGCCGGAATACAGCTCAGGCGCTAGTCGGCAGGCGGATCAAGGC
>JAIDKJ010000144.1 GCA_029051835.1 Paramuribaculum sp.
CCCGAAGGGAGATAAGTCTATCCGGCTCCGGAGCGGCGCTAAACCTCACAGCCCGCGCGTTGCGACGCACAGGCTACAACGTCATTGAAACCGACGATGACCGTCAGTCGGACATTTCGGCTACCGACCAAGGCATAACTCTCCACGGCTGTCAGGTCGGCTCCATCGACGAGTTGCTTCAGAAACTCTGACGAAATCGGTCCCCGCACATATCCGACCCTATGGCCGATATGTGCGGGGACCGTTATTTTGGCATAGGCCGACTAAACGGAAGCCGGCTCCTGCAATGGTTTATTTTATGATACCGTGGGCGCGGAACACCTTCTGGATCTTGTCCAGAGCCATTGTCACCTGATCCTTTGTGTGTGTGGCCATGAGGCTGAAACGGATCAGAGTGTCGTGGGGAGCGACAGCCGGCGAAACGACCGGGTTCACGAAGATACCCTCTTCGAGAAGATCGCGCGTGATGGCGAATGTCTTGAAATTGTCGCGCACGAAGAGCGGTATGATCGGCGTAGAAGTGTTGCCGATCTCGCAACCCATGTTGCGGAAACCGTCGAGAGCATAGTGGGTAAGCTCCCAGAGGTTTTCCTGACGCTCCGGCTCGGTCTGCATGATCTCCATCGCCTTAAGAGCGGCAGCGGTTGAAGCGGGTGTGATGCTCGCGGTGAAGATGTAGGAGCGCGAATGATGGCGAAGGAAGTTGGTGATCTCCTTGTCAGTAGCGATAAAGCCGCCGAGCGACGCAAACGACTTGGAGAACGTGCCCATGATGAGATCAACATCGTCGGCCACACCGAAGTGATGACATACGCCACGGCCACCGGGACCGAACACGCCTATGCCGTGAGCCTCGTCGACCATCACGCTGGCATCATATTTCTTGGCCAGCTCCACGATGCCCTTCACATCGGCCACATCACCCTCCATAGAGAATACGCTGTCGGTGACGATCAGTTGCACCTTGTCGGGATCGCACTTCTGGAGCTGCTTTTCAAGCGAGGCCATGTCGTTGTGCTTGTATTTGAGCGACTGGCTGAACGACAGACGACGTCCCTCGATAATCGAGGCGTGATCCTGCTCGTCCCAAAGGATGTAATCCCCGCGTCCTGTCAGCGCCGACACGACTCCGAGATTCACTCCGAAGCCGGTAGAGTAGATCATGACATCCTCTTTGCCTATGTATTCGGCAATCTTGTGCTCAAGTTCCTTATGCAGATCGAGCGTTCCGTTGAGAAACGGCGAGCCGGCACATCCGGTGCCATATTTCCGTGTAGCTTCTATTGCGGCTTCCTTGATCCTCGGGTCATTGACCAGACCGGTGTAGCAGTTGGAGCCGAACATCAGCACCTTGCGTCCGTCGATAGTGACTTCAGGATCCTGCTCGCTCGAAATAGCCCTGAAATAAGGATAGACCCCGGCAGCCTTAGCCTTCTGGGGTTCAATGTATTGGGCAAGTTTGGATTGTAACAATTTCATTTTCTCTAACGTTGAGTGACTTCTGTTATAAGGCCATTGAGGCACAATCAGGCTGCAAAGTTACAAAATTCCGACAAAACAGTAACAATCCGCCACACTTTTTTTGCACTATTTCTTTACTTCTGTGCAGTTTGTCGGTCGAGGAGTTCAATTATTCCGGTCAGACGGCTGTAGGACGGCACCTCCGGCAAAAAGCGGTATGTCCCGTCGGGACAATATATACAACAATAGTGCGACAATCCGTTGCTGACCACCAGAGCACGTGCCCTCAGGACCATATTGTACCGGGCTATCTGATCGAACACACGCTGACCTATGGTCACCGACGGCGCCTTATACTCCACCACCACAAGCGGCCGCAGAGAGCGGTCATAGATGATCGTGTCACACCGGCGGAGCATTCCGTTGAGCCTTAGCCCCACCTCGTTGGCCGTAAGGCTTGCCGGATATCCGAGCTGACCGGTGAGCCATGCCACAAAATGCTGCCGCACCCACTCCTCGGGAGTGAGCGCCACCCATCTGCGCCTCAGCGGATCGTAGATCTCGGCATGATCCGCCGTCCGGCGGATTTCAGGCGCGGCCGCCGGCAGATTTAACGCTGGAATATCTGTCATGTCGGAAATATTGCGTAAATTTACACAATAATTCTGACAAACCACAATATGGCGGCCGCTACATCACCCACATTCGACCAGATGATGCGCTCCGTACGCGACGGGGCACCAAGCAGTGTATATCTGCTTCACGGCGAAGAAAGCTATTTTATCGACGAACTCGTCAGGCGGTTCGAGAATATCCTGCCCGAAAGCGAGAGAGCCTTCGATATGACGGTGGTGTATGCACCCGACACTACCCCGGCGGCAATCGCCGACATCTGCCGC
>JAIDKJ010000145.1 GCA_029051835.1 Paramuribaculum sp.
TATCTTCATCCGCTCCGGTCGGGCGACACGATGGATTCATGCCTGTCGATGAGCCGCGAGGGGGCGAAGTTTATTTACCATCAGGATATATTCCGCACTCCCGGCGGCGAACCGGTGGTGAAAGCAAGAGTGGAGGTGGTGTGTCTGGAACATGGACGTCTGACACGCGGCGACGCTCTCGCCGAGGCCTTCTCCGAGTATATCAACGACTGATACAGCGCAGACAATGGACCGTCGTCAGCTCTCACTACGCATAGCCTTCTCGCAGCTTCGCGGCATAAATCAGACGCTTGCCGGCGAGATCCTGAGCCGTATCGGTTCGGAAGAGGCTTTTTTTGAGGCTACCGACAGGCAGCTTGCGGCGGTCATGGGATTCTCCAACCGGATTTTCGACCGCCAGTATCGCGACGGTCTGCTGAAAACAGCCGAGATAGAGGCTGATTTCACCGAGGCACGTCATGTGACGGCAACCTATTTTACCGATGCCGACTATCCGTCGCGGCTGCATGACTGCGCCGATGCTCCGCTGATGCTCTATTCGACGGGCGACTGCCGGCTCAACGATGTGCTGACAGTAGGTGTGGTGGGAACGCGCCACGCCACCCCCTACGGCGTGGATTTCTGCCGTAAGCTTGTAGAGGGTCTTGCATCGGGAGCAGGCGCCCCGGTGGCAATAATAAGCGGCCTGGCCTACGGCATCGACATAGCGGCCCACAGGGCGGCTCTGGAATGCGGTCTGCCTACGGTGGCTGTTCTTGCCCACGGGCTGAATACGATATATCCGGCAGCTCACCGCAATACGGCTGTGGAGATAGTGAGAAGCGGCGGTCTGCTGCTGACCGACTATATGAGCTCGGCGGCTGTGCATAAAGGCAATTTCCTTGCCCGCAACCGTATCGTGGCCGGTATCAGCGACTGTCTGGTAGTGGTGGAGTCGGCCGAGAAGGGGGGCGCTATGGTCACAGCCCGCATCGCTTCGGACTATGACAGGGATGTTTTTGCGCTTCCGGGCCGCACGTCGGATGTCTACAGCGCCGGATGCAACAGTCTGATCAGACGCAACGTGGCGTCGCTTGTCGGTTCGGCCGACGATCTTATCGATGCCATGCGGTGGCCGCGCCGTCAGCACGAGGCGGGGCAGCCGACTCTGTTCCCCGAAATGAGCATGGAAGAGCAGTCGGTGATGGACTATCTCCGGGAGAGGGGAGAGGCACAGATCAACCGTCTGTCGGTAGATCTGGATATACCGGTGGGACGCCTGACGGGCATGCTTATAGAAATGGAATTCAAGGGACTTGTGTTGCCCTATCCGGGAGCTAAATACAGGCCGGCATAGGCTGCGGCGGACACGCCATCTTGTCGAATAAAAAAAGTAATAATCATGGCAAAGATAATCGAATCATCCGAACTCATCATCAACTCCGACGGGAGTGTGTTTCATCTGCATCTGACCCCCGAGCATCTGACCGACAAGATTATACTCGTGGGAGATCCTTCGAGAGTGGATCTTGTGGCCGAACACTTCGACAGCATCGACTTTACGGTGCAGAGCCGCGAGTTCCGCACCATAGGCGGAACGCTGCGCGGCGAGCGCATCATGTGTCTGAGCCACGGCATAGGTCCTGACAATATCGACATAGTGGTCAATGAGCTTGATGCTCTGGCCAATGTGGACTTCGCCACTCGCGAGGTCAAGGAGCGCCGGCGCAGCCTGCAGATGGTGAGAATAGGCACGTCGGGCTCTCTGCAGCCCGATATTCCGGTGGGGACTCCGGTGATAGCTGCCAAGTCGATCGGTTTCGACGGTGTGCTCAACTATTATGCCCGGCGCAATGAGGTGGCTGATCTGGGTTATGAGAATGCGCTTTGCAGCCACACGGACTGGAATCCTCTCTGGGCGCGTCCCTACGTGGTAGCTTCTGATCCCGGGCTGGTGGATATGATAGGCCGCGACGACATGGTGAGAGGCAATACGATATCGGCGGTTGGTTTTTACGGTCCGCAGGGCCGCGAGCTGAGATTGCCGCTGGCCAATCCGGATATCAACAGCCGTCTGGAGTCGTTCAGCTACAATTCGCAGCGTGTCACTAACTACGAGATGGAGTCGGCTCCGCTTCAGGGGCTGTCGCTGCTCATGGGCCACAGAGCCATGACCGTCTGCTCGATAATAGCCAACCGTATGAACGGCAATGCAACTCCGAACTATCGCACCGCTGTCGGCGATCTGATCGCTACGGTGTTGCAGCGTTTTGTCCCCTGATTAACCGCCTATGTCTCGTCCGTTTACATTCGACCGTGTCGTCAGATTGATAATCACCGTGGTGCTGATTTGCGGCGCCTTATGGCTTGTCAACGTGTTGCGCAATGTGTTGCTGCCGTTTTTTGTTGCATGCCTGATCGCTTATATGTTTGAGCCTTTCGTGCAGTTCAACCGTCGGCTGCTGCATCTCAGGGGACGTGTTGTGGCCATATTCGTGACTCTGTTTGAGTCGGTGTTTTTTCTGTCGGTCATAGGATGGTTTCTGGTGCCGATGCTCACCGAGGAGATGCACTCCATGGCTCAGATTCTGCGCAATTATGCTTCCAGTGAGATTCAGATCTCTTTCCTGCCGTCGGGCATACATGATTTCATCAAGAGTCAGGTGGACTTCGCCGCGATATCTGATATGCTCACCAAGCAGGAATGGATGTCGCTGATAGAGAATGTGCTGTCGACTACGTGGAATATAC
>JAIDKJ010000146.1 GCA_029051835.1 Paramuribaculum sp.
GTGGAATTTGAGTTCCCGCATCTTCCTGCTGCTTTCGACGGATTCAGGATCGTTCAGATTTCCGATCTTCATGTCGGCACGTATGGCGACGACGATCGGTTTTTGCGTCGCCTTGTGGGTGTCATCAACAGTCTGCATCCCGATGCTGTAATGTTTACCGGCGATATTGTCAACCGTCATTCGACAGAACTGGTTCCGTTTGTTGATGCGCTGTCGGGAATAGAGGCGCCCTGCGGGGTGTTTTCGATTCTTGGCAACCATGATTACGGTGACTATGCCGACTGGCCGTCGGCTGCCGACAAGGCCGCCGATATAGAAAACCTGTGCCGTATGCAGGATAGCATGGGGTGGAAGTTGCTTTTGAATCAGACAGAATATATACGTCGCGGCTCAGATTCCATAGCTGTGATCGGAGTGGAGAATATAGGAGATCCGCCGTTTCATATCTATGGATCGCTGGCCAAAGCATATCCGGTTCCCGGCGATTCGGTAAGCAAGATTCTGTTGTCGCACAATCCGGCGCACTGGACGGATTCGATAGCCGGACATGACGATGTGAATATAGCTCTGACACTCAGTGGCCATACCCATGCCATGCAGATCGAAGTGGCCGGTGTGTCGCCGGCTGCAATGCGCTACGCCACTTGGGGCGGAATGTATGGCGACAATTCCGGCAGGCATGCGTTGTATGTCAATATCGGCGCAGGTGCTGTAGGAATGCCCATGAGGCTTGGAGCCACCCCGGAAATTACATTGATTACTCTGAAGGCGATTCCGTAGAGATCGCAATAGTTTCTATACACTTTTACCCATCATCTGTTTTATCATGCCTCTTGACATAGCTGAAATAATTGGCAAACGTCTTAATCTGCCCCGTAAACAGATCGCATCAACTCTCAGATTGCTCGATGACGGCGCCACAATACCGTTTATAGCCCGCTATCGAAAGGAAGCGACTGGCTCGCTCGACGAGGTGGCGCTCAATAATATCCGCACGCAGGCGGAAGAGTTGGTGGAGCTTGAGAAACGAAAAGAGTTTGTGGCTGATGCGATAGAGAAAAGCGGAGCTATGACCGACGACCTGATGATAAGGCTTGCGTCGACGCTTGATCCGGCCGAGGTGGAAGATATCTATCTGCCTTTCAAACCGCGCAGGCGCACTCGTGCCGAGGCTGCGCGGCAGCTCGGGCTCGAGCCGTTGGCCAAACAGATCATGAGTCAGCGTATCAGCGATATATCGCCTGTGGTAAAACGGTTTGTCGGAGGTGAGATAGCCGATGCGGATGCGGCAATTGCAGGCGCGTCCGATATTATAGCCGAATGGGTGAGTGAGAATGAGAAGGCACGAATGCTCGTCAGGCAGAGGTTTGCCCGCAATGCCACTATCAATGCTCGGGTGGTAAGGGGCAAAGAAGCCGACGCGGTGAATTATCAGACTTACTATAATTTTTCCAAGTCGTTGCGCTTGTGCGGATCCCACAATTATCTCGCCATGCGTCGTGGCGAGGAAGAGGGGCTGCTGAGGGTGTCGATAACGATTGACGACGATGAGATCATAGAACGCCTCGGACGCTTGTTTGTTAAATCACACTGCACCCCTTCGGCAGCTGAAATCATACGTCAGGCTATTGCCGACGGATACCGCAGGCTGCTGAAGCCTGCGATTGAGAATGAGGTGGCTGCGTTGACTAAGAAACGTGCCGATGATGCCGCGATATCTATTTTCGCTGAAAATGTCAGACATCTGCTTATGGAACCGCCGCTCGGACGGAAGAGGGTGATGGGTATTGATCCCGGTTTCAAAAGCGGTTGCAAGGTGGCGTGTATCGATGAGCAGGGTGCCCTGCTCGCTACTGAAACGATATATCCCTGCGCTCCGGTGGGCGATGTCTACCGGGCGGCTGATACGCTGTGCATGCTTGTGGGGCGTCTGGGAATAGATGTTATAGCGGTAGGCGATGGAACTGCTTCGCGTGAAACCATGAGTTTTCTCTCTGATATCACTTTCCCTCGCAACGTTGCGATACAGACGGTCAGCGAGCGTGGCGCAAGTGTCTATTCCGCGTCAGATTGTGCTCGACGTGAATTTCCGCAGCTTGATGTCACTCTGCGCGGAGCCGTGTCAATTGCCCGCCGGTTGCTCGATCCGCTTGCCGAACTTGTGAAAATCGATCCGAAATCAATAGGAGTAGGGCAGTATCAGCACGATGTCAATCAGGCCGGACTGAAGCGGGCGTTGGATTTCACGGTCGAAAGTTGTGTCAATGCCGTGGGGGTAGATGTTAATACCGCTTCGCCCGAACTGCTGGCGCAGGTGTCGGGAATCGGCAATGCGCTGTCCAATTATATTGTGGAATATCGCACGGTCAACGGACAATTCCGGCGCAGGGAGCAACTTCTTGAAGTTCCGCGGATGGGTAGGAAGGCCTACGAACAGTGTGCGGCATTTCTTCGCATCAACGGTGGCGACAATCCTCTGGATTCGACAGGCGTACATCCCGAAAGCTATCCTGTGGTGGCCCGGATGGCTGCCGACGCAGGAATGGGTATAGAGGACCTGATACGCAACAAGGCCAAACTCGATGCTATAGATGTCGAGATGTATGTCGATAAAAACATTGGGCTGCCTACGCTGCGCGATATAGTCGAGGAACTTGAGAAACCTGCACGCGACCCGCGTGTGAAGGCTCCGGAGCCTGTGATGTACAGCAAGGATGTTGCTGAAATTGCCGATCTGCATATCGGTCAGGAACTGACGGGGCGCGTAACGAATCTGACCGCTTTCGGAGCATTTGTCGACATAGGACTGAAAGTCAACGGCCTGGTACATATCTCGCAGTTGTCAGAGCGTTTTGTGTCGAATCCGGCCGAATTACTTAAGGTAGGGCAGTCGGTCAAGGTGAAAGTGATAGATGTCGACGCTCCTCGCGGACGTGTGGCGCTTACTATGAAAGGGGTAGGGCAATGACGGGTAGCCCGAAGCTTCATGATGCGGTGCTTTCTCTTGGCAGCAATGTTGCGGAAGCCGACATCATGCTTAATAAGGCTATCGCGCGGCTTCGCTCTGTGGGATTTGATATAGTGGTGTCGGAGTTCTATAAC
>JAIDKJ010000147.1 GCA_029051835.1 Paramuribaculum sp.
CCCCGCGACAATGTGGTGCTCGGCAAGCACGACTCATTCAGGATATTTCCGGCCAACATTTTCGTAACTTCTCCGCAGCGCATGGCCAGCGGCATAGCCCAGATAGAGCTTGATCTGGGAGAGCAAGTGGGATTTTTCAACCGCGAGGCACGCGAACTGGAAGCCAAACGCCTCTATGAACGTGTCACCTACGATGTGGAAATGATGCGCGAGGTGGGCCACTGCCCCGGCATCGAGAATTACAGCCGCTACTTTGACGGCCGCCAGCCGGGCATGCGTCCGTTCTGCCTGCTCGATTATTTCCCCGATAATTTCCTCACCATCATAGACGAGAGCCACGTGACCGTGCCGCAGATCCGGGCTATGTATGGCGGCGACGTGTCGAGAAAGATGAATCTTGTGGAATACGGCTTCCGGCTCCCGGCTGCGCTCGACAACCGTCCGCTCAAATTCGAGGAGTTCGAGTCGCTCACGAAACAGGTGGTATATGTCAGCGCCACTCCGGCCGACTACGAACTTGAGAAGAGCGAAGGCGTGGTGGTGGAGCAACTCATCCGTCCCACCGGCCTGCTCGACCCGATCATAGAAGTCAGGCCGTCGCTCAACCAGATCGACGATCTGATGGAGGAGATACAGCTGCGCATCGAGCGCCAGGAGAGAGTGCTGGTGACGACCCTGACCAAACGGATGGCCGAAGAACTCAACGACTATCTAACCAAGCTGAATGTAAAGACCGCATACATACACAGCGACGTGGATACTCTCGACCGCATAAGGATACTCGACGATCTGAGGGCGGGGGTCTACGACGTGTTGATCGGCGTCAACCTGCTGCGTGAAGGTCTTGACCTGCCCGAAGTATCGCTGGTGGCCATACTCGATGCCGACAAGGAAGGATTCCTGCGCTCCCACCGGTCGCTGACACAGACTGTGGGCCGCGCCGCACGAAATCTTGGCGGACGGGTGATCATGTATGCCGACAAAATCACCGACAGCATGCAGCTCACAATCGACGAAACCAACCGTCGCCGGCAGATACAGCTGGCCTACAACGAGGAGCACGGCATCACTCCACAGGCCATAGTCAAGGCCCGCAACCGTATAATCGGAGTGGACACAGGCGAGGATGACACTGCACTGCCTGCCGCCGGATCACGATCGGGAAAACCGGCCGCCAAAAGCTCGCGTCGCGACGGTCAGGCGCAGAAGGTCACATACGAGAGCGAATACACCACACGGGTCGACATTGCCGCCGACCCGGTGATACCTTACATGACCTGCGAGGAACTGCAACGCTCCATCACCCGCAAACGGGTGGAAATGGTCGATGCTGCCAAACGCATGGAGTTCATAGAAGCCGCGCGTCTGCGCGACGAGGTGTTGAAGATGGAGCAACTGTTAAAGCAAAAAGAGGAAGCCTGATGACCGACCCTTCATTAGATCTGCGGAGATTCCTCCCGACATCGGCCAAGGAGATGAAACTGCGCGGCTGGGACGAGGCCGACGTGATAATATTTTCGGGCGACGCGTATGTAGACCATCCGTCGTTTGGAGCGGCCGTCATAGGCCGTGTGCTCGAACACGAAGGGTATCGCGTGGCCATAGTGCCTCAGCCCAACTGGCGCGACGACCTCCGCGACTTCAAAAAGCTCGGCCGTCCGCGCCTGTTCTTCGGCGTATCGCCCGGAGCTATGGACTCGATGGTGAACCATTACACCGCCAACCGACGCCGTCGCAGCGATGACGCTTATACAGCAGGCGGACGCCACGGCGCGCGTCCCGACTATCCGAGCGTAGTCTACACCGATATACTGCGGCAGCTATGGCCCGATGTGCCTATAGTGCTTGGCGGCATAGAAGGATCACTGCGACGGCTGTCGCACTACGACTACTGGCAGGACAGGCTACGTCCATCGATACTGCTCGACGCCAAAGCCGACCTGCTCGTCTACGGCATGGGCGAACAGACGGTCAGGGAAATAGCACGTGCACTCGATAGCGGCCGAAGGATCGACGAACTCACCGACACTCCACAGACGGCACGAATAGTAGCCGCGACGGAGATACCCGACGCCGACTCTGACAATATCATACTCCACAGCTGGGAGGAGTGTCAGGCCGACAAGCGCCTGCAGTCGGCCAACTTCAAGCATATCGAGCAGCAGAGCAACCGGATGCACGGCGCCACGATATGGCAGCGCTACGGGGATGTGGCCGTACGCGTCAATCCTATGCTGCCTCCGATGACAACGGAGGAGATCGACGCATCGTTCGACCTGCCGTATACACGGCTTCCACACCCACGCTACAAAGGTAAAACGATACCGGCCTACGAAATGATCCGCCATTCGATCAACATGCATCGCGGATGTTTCGGAGGATGTGCGTTCTGCACCATCTCGGCCCATCAGGGCAAATTCATAGCCTCGCGCAGCAAAGAGTCGATACTGCGGGAGGCGGAAGCGGTCACTCGGATGCCTGACTTCAAGGGTTACATCAGCGACCTCGGCGGCCCGTCGGCCAATATGTACGGCATGTGCGGACGCGACCGTTCCATCTGCGAACGGTGTATGCGCCCCTCATGCCTGCACCCCTCGCCATGCCCCAACCTCAACACCGACCACGGCCGTCTGCTCGACATCTATCAGTCGGTCGCCCGACTGCCGGGGGTCAAGAAATCGTTCATAGGGAGTGGCGGGCGCTACGATCTGTCGATGCAGCCCCCCGGCAGAAAGGCGATTGACGCCAC
>JAIDKJ010000148.1 GCA_029051835.1 Paramuribaculum sp.
GTGGTTCAGATCGGTGAGAGCACCGATGAGGAGAAGCCGCAGTTCGCCTCGCTCCGTCGCGACCAGTCAGTGCTCGCCATAACGCTGCCGGAGGCTCTTAAGCTGTTCGCGCTGCCGCGTACGCTCGGCGCATTCGAGGACTCCGAAGTGAGCGTGGGACTCGGCCGTTTCGGTCCTTACGTGAAGCATGCCGGAAAATTCGTGAGCATCCCGCGCGACATGGCTCCTCTCGACGTGACTCTCGAACAGGCCATTGCGCTGATAGAGGAGAAGCGTCAGGCCGAAACCAAAAAGACTGTCAAGGAGTTTGCCGAGGATCCCGATGTGAAGATACTCAACGGACGATACGGAGTCTATATCCACGCCGGAGGCAACAACTACAAGATACCGAAGACGGTCGCCGATCCGGAAAAACTGACGATCGAGGAGGTGCGCGACATCATGGCAAAGCAGGACGCGGCGCCTAAGCGCACTTCGCGACGCACATCAACACGACGCAAATGAACAGACCACGCAATACAAAGCCCGGAGCGGAGCGCACGGCATTCATGCCCGACCGTATCGAAACATACAGGGTCGGCGAAGAGTGCCGCCTGCTCGACTTCCTTTTCGCATCCATGCCTCAGCGCAAGCGCACTAACGTCAAGGAGCTGCTCAAGCACCGTCAGGTGGCTGTGGGCGCGCTCCCCGTAACACAGTTTGACCATCCGCTCAATCCCGGCGACGAGGTGAGAGTAAATCTCACCCGCGAATTCCGTGTGTTCTACCACCGTCGTATCAAGCTTGTCTATGAGGACGATGACATAATCGTGATCAACAAAGGCTACGGACTGCTTTCGATGGGCAACGACAAGGTGCGTGAGGGCACGGCCTACTCCATACTGCGCGAGTATGTGAAGTGGGGCAATCCGCGCAACAAGATATTTATCGTGCATCGTCTTGACCGCGATACCTCCGGCCTGATGGTGTTTGCGAAAAACGAAAAAGCCAAGGAAACACTGCAGCACAACTGGAACAATATGGTGCTGGAGCGCCGCTATCTGGCCGTGACGGAGGGAACACCTGATCCGGCTTCGGGCACATACCGGAGCTATCTTGCCGAAAACTCCGCCCATGAGGTGTATTCCACCGACAAGCCCGAGGAGGGCAAGCTTGCCGTGACGCGCTATACGACGCTGAAATCATCCAGTCCGTATGCGATGCTTCAGGTGGAGCTTGACACAGGCCGCAAGAACCAGATAAGGGTCCACATGGCCGACATGCATTGTCCGATAAGCGGCGACAGGCGTTATGGAGGCCACAGCAATGTGATACACCGTCTGGCTCTCCATGCCCAGACATTGCGTTTCGTCCACCCGGTGACACGTCGCGAAATGTCTTTCTCCACTCCGGTGCCGTCGTCGTTCGAACGGCTGCTTTCATGCCGCAAGCCGCTCCCGAAGGATGAGGTGATGACCGACAGATATGACGATTTTGACTGATACCGACCATAAATCTCACTAAAAATACAGTAATATGAAAAAACTACAGAAAGCTGCCGTAGTGACGGCAGCGGTCATGTCGGCCGCAGCCGTGTTCAGCGGCTGCAAGCAGTCCTCTTCGGCCACGCAGGAGGCTACTGCCGATTCAACGTCGCAGATCGTGGTGGCATACGTCACCGGATGGAGCAGCTGTGCTCCCGATCCGAGCCTTATGACGCATATCAACTATGCTTTCGGCAAGGTTGCGCCCACGTTTGACTCGGTGACCGTGCAGAATCCCGCACGCCTTGATTCGGTCGTGGCTCTGCGCAGCGTAAATCCCGATCTGAAGATAATGCTCTCGATCGGCGGATGGGGTGCCGGCAATTTCAGCGAGATGGCTGCCGATTCCACTCTGCGCGCCAAGTTTGCCGACGACTGTCTGGCCAAAGTGGAGCGCTTCGGTCTTGACGGCATAGACATCGACTGGGAATATCCGACGAGCAGCTCCGCAGGCATATCTTCGTCGCCTGAAGATACGGAGAATTACACTCTGCTGATGCGTCAGCTCCGCTCTACGCTCGGCCCCGACCGTCTGCTGACGCTCGCTACCGTATGGAGCGCGAAGTATATCGATCTCAAGGCCATAATGCCTTATGTCGACTTCGTCAACATCATGTCGTACGACATGTCGCCGGCATCGAGCGGACGTCCGCACGCTCCGCTCTACGCAAGCGAGGCATCGGGCAATCACAGCGCCGACTCGGCCTATCATGCACATCTTGCCGCAGGGGTTCCTGCCGAGAAACTTGTGCTCGGCCTGCCGTTCTACGGACGTGGCGTGGATCCGTATCCCGATTATATGGACTACAAGGATCTGAAGGTGCTTCCCGGCACTGTAGAGGTGTATGACTCGATAGCTGAAACTCCCTATATGGCCGACTCGATAAGCGGACGTATCCTTATGGGATTTGAAAACCAGCGTTCGATGGCAGCAAAACTCCATTACATCAAGCAGCAGGGCATGCTCGGAGCCATGTACTGGGAGTATTGCGCCGACAATGGCGACCTGGCACAGCAGGTGGCCGACAGCATACTTCACAAATGAAGGCCGACCGGAGTAGATAATCCCTTATAAAATATTTTGCGGATGCCGCACCTCCTGAGGGTTACGGCATCCGCATTGTTTGTATCCTTCCAAGGTAACAAGGTAAAACCACAACTGATTTATGTTTAACCAGTTGCGGTTTTACGTTTGTTTTTTGAACAACATTTGCACAACAAAAGTTGAAAATCTCTTTCAAAATTCACCGTCATTCATCACCATTCACGCGCGATAGTTGATTTTGCATGATTTAATATGGCGGTATTCACTTTATTCTGAACAGAGGTATGCCGGAGCGAAGCTTCAAACGGTTTCTGAAGGACAGGAAAGGCGTGCTTTTCACCCGTAACACTTATGGAAACGACACCAAATTATAAACATTCACGCCTTGGCATTCTTGGCACTCTGGCATTTCTGACGGAGATGCCGACGCGCCCCGTCTGTGCCAGAATGTCAATTGTGCCAAGGGTAAATTCCAAAACT
>JAIDKJ010000149.1 GCA_029051835.1 Paramuribaculum sp.
ACCGACGAGGTGTATGGAGCGCTCGAGCTGACCGATCCCGAGGGCATACCGTCGCCGTTTACCACCACGGCTTCCTCGGCCGAGCATCATCTGGCATTCGGCACCGAGTTTTTTCTTGAGGAAACAAAATACAATCCCCACTCTCCCTATTCGGCGGCCAAGGCTTCGAGCGACCATTTCGTGCGCGCCTATCACGACACATACGGTATGCCGACGCTCGTCACCAACTGCTCGAACAATTATGGCCCGTATCAGTTCCCCGAAAAGCTCATACCGCTCTTCATCAATAATATCCGCCACCGCAGGCCTCTGCCTGTCTACGGCAAGGGCGAGAACGTGCGCGACTGGCTCTTCGTCGAGGACCATGCCCGTGCCATAGATCTGATATTCCACAAGGGACGTGTGGCCGACACATACAATATCGGCGGATTCAACGAGTGGAAAAACATCGACCTCATACGGGTCATCATCCGCACCGTCGATCGTCTGCTCGGCAATCCCGAAGGCCACAGCGACAGCCTGATCACGTTTGTGACCGACCGCGCAGGTCATGACCTCCGCTATGCCATCGACTCGCGCAAACTCCAGCGCGAACTCGGATGGGAGCCTTCGCTGCAGTTTGAGGAGGGCATTGAGAAGACCGTCAAGTGGTATCTCGACAATCAGGAGTGGATGGACTATATCACTTCGGGCGAATACGAAAAGTATTATGACGACATGTACTCCGGCCGATAATCAAGCGTCGGCCGATATACGGCCATGAGTGACGACCGACTCTGGAACCGCGAATACTGGAAGGTGATGACGAGCAATTTCATGCTCTTCTTCGCCTTCTATATTCTTACACCCCTTCTGCCGATATATCTCGACGCGCAGTTTGCGGCCGACAAGCATCTGATAGGCATAGTCCTGTCGGGCTATGTCGTGGCCACGCTGCTGGTGCGTCCGTTCAGCGGATTTATTGTCGATACGTTCGACCGCAAGAGGGTGCTGACGCTATGCTTCTTTGTGTTTTTCATCCTTTTTGCAGGCTATATAGGAGCCGGCACGCTGCTGATGTTTGCAATCGTGCGCACGCTTCACGGTCTGCCCTTCGGCGCGGCCACGGTGGCCAATTCCACGGTGGCTATCGATGTGCTTCCCGCATCGAGGCGCAACGAGGGGATAGGCTATTACGGGCTGAGCAATAACCTGGCCATGGCCATAGCCCCGTCGGTCGGGATATGGATATATCATGCCACCGGGCGGTTCGATCTGCTTTTCTGGCTTGCTCTCGTGATAGCGTTGGCCGGATTCGTCAGCTCGTCGCGCGTCAGGCTGCCTGAGCGCCGCAAAGTGGTCGGAAAGCCCAAGCTGAGTCTTGACCATTTCTTCCTCGGGCGAGCCTGGCTCATGGCGGTTAACGTCTGTCTGTTCGGACTCTGCTGGGGAGTGATGAGCAATTATCTGGCCATCTACGGGCAGGAGCAGCTGGGCATCCCCGACGGGCCCGGTGTGGTTTTCATCAATCTGGCCGCCGGACTGGTCTGCGCCCGGCTGATCGGCTCGCGCTCTCTGCGGCGCGGCGAGATAGCGCGCAGCGGCCTTCGCGGAGTCATCTTTTCCAGTCTTGGCTTCATGCTGTTTGCCGCCGGGGCGGGAGAGTGGGGCTACTATCTGTCGGCTCTTCTGATCGGTCTGGGCAACGGGCAGATGTATCCGGCTATGCTCAATATGTTTATCGGGGTGGCGCGCCACGACCAGCGCGGCACGGCCAATTCCTCGATACTCATATCGTGGGATGCCGGCATGGGTCTCGGAATATTGCTCGGCGGCTTTCTGGTGCAGTATATGAGCTATTCGGCGGCTTTTGCCGTCACGGCGTTGGCGCAGGTAACGGGCGCTCTGCTCTACGGTCTGGCTACCTGCCGCTTCTTCGAGAGGCGCAGGCTGTCAGCGGCGGTAGGTGAGGGCGATAGTCAGCAGCGTCAGTAGTTCGGCCGTCGGTATGGCCAGCCAAAGTCCGTCGTCGCCAATGAGCTGCGGAAGCACGATGAAGGCGGGGATCAGATAGATGATGCCGCGCATGACGGTGTAGAGTGTCGATCGCCCGGCCTTCTCGATGCTCTGGTAATATCCGATCATCACGATGTTGAGCGAGAACAGCACCGCGCTCAGTCCGAACAGCGGCAGGCCGTGGACGGCATAGGTGAATGCGGTGGTGTCCGATGGCAGGAATATCGCGGCGAGCATCGGTGCGGCGAGCCACATGACCAGTGAAACGCCGGTGCCGCAGATGGCTCCGGTGATGAGCGAGAGCCTGAGAGTCTGACCCACTCTGTCGGAGTGGCCGGCGCCGTAGTTGAAGCTTATTATAGGTTGGGCCGACTGCGCCACGGCGTTGCTGAGCGAGAATATCAGCGGGAACAGATAGCATCCTATGGAATATGCCGCTACGCCATCCTCGCCCAGTCGCGACATGAACACGTAGTTGCCGGTCACGATCATCACGCCGATCGCAAGTTCGGTCACGAAGGTGGCAAAACCGATCTTGGCCATGTAGCCGACATTGCGCGCCGTCAGCATCATGGACTTGCCCGACAGTTTCAGTCGGTAGAACCGCAGAGTGGCTGAAAATCTGATGAAGTAGACCAGCACCATGCATCCGCCTACCACGCAGGAGATTGATGTGGCTATAGAGGCTCCGGCTATACCCATATCCAGAGGAAACACCATGAGCCAGTCGAGAAATATGTTGAGGGCGGCCGACGTGATCTGTATGGCCATGGCTGTCTTGGGCGATCCGTCGAGCCTTATGAGCATCATGCCCACGCACTGTATGTAGAAAAAGAAAAATCCCGGCAGAAGCCATAGCAGATAGTCGGTGGCGAGTGGCTCGAGAGCCTCGGAGCATCCGGCCAGATACAGCAGTGGCCGGAAGAATAGGGCTGTCAGTGTGATGATAGCGGCGAATATTACCGCGCCGGCGGCAAATGCCTGCGTCATGATGATGCGGGCGGCCTTGACGTTGTTCTCGGCAAGACGAATGGAGGCTATCACCGACGCGCCGATGCCGAACATCAGTCCGATGCCGGTAGTGATTAGAAACATGGGTGCCACGATGTTGATGGCGGCCAGTCCTTCGGGGCCTACGCCGTGGCCTACAAACATGCCGTCGCAGATGTTGAGCAGCGAATTGAACACCATTGCGATGAGCGTGGGGAAAAACATGGTCCGGAACAGGCTTGCTATATTGCCGTTGCCGAAATCGAGATTGTCGCGGTTCATAGCAGTATTGGTTAAGATCAAATAAAACAACATAAAGAAAGCCGGTAAGAATCGAGGTTTTACCCGGTCATCTTATCCAGCTGCGGTCAGCCCTCCGATGAGGATTACAAAACGCTTCGCCTTTCAGGCTTTTGATGCTGCAAAGTTAGCCATTATTCCGCAGGTGTCAAAATCCCCCGAAAATTTCACGCCGCATTCCACGCCCGCAGGCATATTGGCCCGAGGGGCGGTCGGCGCTTTGTGCCGGCGCCTCAGTCGGCGGCAGTCGGTGTGGTGCCCGTGCCCCATCGCTGACGCTGCAGTTCGGCGGCGCGTTGTTCGGCGGCGTTGTCGGCCGGATGCCAGAACGTCGGATGACCGATGGTGTCGGGCATGAATTGCTGCCTGACGAAGTGGCCCGGATAGTCGTGGGCATATTTGTAGTCGTGTCCGTAGCCCATCTCTTTCATCAGCGACGTGGGCGCGTTGCGCAGATGCAGCGGCACAGGCTGATTGCCTGTGGAGCCTACGTTCTGCAGGGCGCCGTTGATTGCCATGTAGGCCGAGTTGCTCTTTGGGGAGGTGGCGAGATAGATAGTGCATTCGGCCAGCGGAATCCGTCCTTCGGGCCATCCTATCTTGTGGATGGCGTCGAATGTGGCGTTGGCGAGCAGCAGCGCGTTGGGGTTGGCGAGTCCTATGTCTTCGGCGGCGAGTATCAGCAGTCGCCGGGCTATGAATTCAGGTTCCTCGCCTCCGTCGATCATTCTGGCCAGCCAGTAGATGGCCGCGTCGGGATCGGAGCCGCGCACCGACTTGATGAAGGCCGAGATGATGTCGTAGTGCATCTCCCCGCCTTTGTCGTAGGCGGCCGGATTGCTCTGCAGGCGGTTTGTGACGGTGGCGTCGTCGATCACTACCGGCTCTGAGAGAGGTGTCGACTGTTCGAGCAGGTCGAGTATGTTGAGCAGCTTGCGCGCATCGCCGCCGGCAAAGCGGAAGAGAGCATCGGTCTGTCGGATGTCGACGGTGCGTGCCGAGAGCACTTCGTCGCGCTCTATGGCGTTGTGGAGCAGCCGGTCGAGATCGGTAGCTTCAAGCGGTTTGAGCGTATAGACCTGCGCCCTCGACAGGAGAGGGCGTATCACTTCAAACGACGGATTTTCGGTAGTGGCTCCGATGAGCGTCACAGTGCCGTTCTCTACGGCTCCGAGCAGGCTGTCCTGCTGTGATTTGTTGAAACGGTGGATTTCGTCGATAAACAGCACCGGGCGTGATGTGGCAAACATGCTTGATGCTTCGCGCTTGCACCGGTCGATGACCTCGCGCACCTCTTTTACTCCCGAGCTGACGGCCGACAGTGTGAAGAAAGGGGCTTTGACCGTGTTGGCGATGATTCTGGCCAGCGTGGTCTTGCCCACTCCCGGAGGCCCCCATAATATGAACGAGGCCACGCGGCCTGTTTCGATCATGCGCCGGATGATCGAATCCGGTCCTACCAGATGGGTCTGTCCGATATATTCATCAAGTGTCTGCGGGCGTAGGCGTTCGGCGAG
>JAIDKJ010000015.1 GCA_029051835.1 Paramuribaculum sp.
GGGCACGGTCGGCGGCCACTATGCCCGGTTCGCTGCCCACGCCCTGGTATTCGATTTCGTATGGCGAATCCGGGCAGAAGAAGCTTATGATGTCGCGCATGCGGTCGAGCCCATCATGCGGCAGTGTCAGGCGTATACGGCCCCCTTTGTCGTGGAGGGCCATTGTCGACAGCAGTCCCGGCAGTCCGAGGCAATGGTCGCCGTGGAGATGACTTATGAATATCTGTTCCAGTCGGTTGAAGCCTATGCCCATACGCCGCATGGCCAGTTGCGAGCCTTCTCCGCAGTCCACCATCATCAGCCGGTCGCGGAAGTTGATTATCTGTCCCGAAGGATTGTGGCGCACCGATGGCGTCGCCGATCCGCATCCGAGTATGTCGATCTGAAATTTAGCCATAATTCAAACGTGATCTTAGAGGGTATTCAGGCTGTGCCGGCGGCTCTTCGCCGCAGTCCGAAGCAGTTCTCGCGCCGGGCTGCAAAAGCTATGTAGCCGAGCAGCAGGGCGGTGCGCAGCGTATAATCGATCCAGGGATTGCCTGTGGTGAGCGCGGTGGCCGCACCGTAGAGGGCGAGTGCGAGAAAGAAATACATCAGCAGCGGGCCGAGCCGGTAGCCTATGGGATGCTTTGCGCGGCCTGTGACGTAGGAGAGTATCATCATCACTCCGTAGCATGTCAGAGCGGCCCAGGCACACCCCATATAGCCTATCGACGGCACCAGAAGGTAATTCATCAGCAGAGTCACAGCGAGGCCCGTCAGCGAGAAATATGTGCCCCAGATGGTGCGGTCGGTGAGTTTGTACCAGAGCGAGAGATTGAAAAACACTCCGAAGAAAAATTCGGCAAGCATTATTATCGGCACCACCTTAAGCCCGGAGAAATATTCGCGTCCGATGAAGTAGCGCAGTATGTCGAGATAAAACATCACTCCGAGGAATATAACCATCGAGAATATGACGAAATAGAGCATCGCCACCCTGAAGGGACGGTATTTGTCGGGGTCGTTGTTGTCGGCGCGGTTCTGGGCGAAAATAAAAGGTTCGTAGGCGAAGCGGAATGCCTGGGTGAACATCACCATCACTATGGCTATCTTGTAGTTGGCACTGTAGATGCCGAGCTGCCTCATCCCTTCGGCCGGATCGGCTATCAGAGCCGGCAGGAGTATCTTGTCGAGATTCTGGTTCATGATGCCGGCGAGGCCGAGCACGAGAAGCGGAGCGGAGTACGACAGCATTTCGCGCCATAGCGTGCGGTCGAAGCGCCATCTGAATCCTGTGAAGTCGGGTATGAGTATCAGCAGCGTGGCCAGCGTGGCTATCAGGTTGGACAGGAATATGTAGCCTATGCCGAAGTCGGGACGGTAGAATGTCGATACGGCGTCGGGCCAGTTGCGGTAGAGAATCGGGCAGAGGAGTATGAAGAACAGATTCAGCCCTATGTTCAGCCCTATGCCTATAAGCTTAACGGTGGCGAAGCGTATCGGTCGGTGGCGGTAGCGCAGCCAGCTGAACGGTATTGACGTGAACGCGTCCATAGCCACGGTGACGGCCATCATGGCCACATATTCGGGGTGATCCTGGCAGTGCATGGCACCCGACAGCCACGGCATGGAGGCCATGACCATGACAACGAACAGGGCCGAGCTGCAGGCTATCGACGTCATGGCGGTGGAGTAGACCACCCGCGGGTCGGGATAGCGTTCGTGGTTGGCAAACCGGAAAAATCCGGTTTCCATGCCGTAGATGAGCAGAGCGAGCGTCAGTGCCACCCATGCGTAGATGAAGCTCACGGTGCCGTATTGCGCCTCGGCGAACGTGATGGTGTAGAGCGGCACCAGAAGCCAGTTGAGAAAACGGCCTATGATGCTGCTGAGGCCGTAGACGGCCGTATCCTTTGCAAGCGACTTTAGTGAAGGCAAGGCTATATGGTGTTTACGTGTTGTTCAGAATAGCGACAGTTCTACGCCCGGAGGCGAATTGCGTTTGTGACCCAGATGGATATAGGCCAGGTCGGTCACTTCACGGCCGCGCGGAGTGCGGTTGATGAATCCCTCCTTGATGAGGAACGGCTCGTAGACCTCCTCTATCGTGCCGGCATCTTCACCCAGAGCGGTGGCGATGGTGCCGAGTCCTACGGGGCCGCCGTTGAATTTGGTGATTATCGTTGTGAGAATCTTGTTGTCGATCTCGTCGAGTCCGTGCTTGTCTATATTGAGTGCCTCGAGCGAGTAGCGGGCTATCTCGGTGTCGATACGGCCGTTGCCTTTCACCTGGGCGAAGTCGCGCACACGGCGCAGCAGGGCGTTGGCCACTCGCGGTGTGCCGCGGCTGCGCAGGGCTATCTCGTTGGCGGCTTCGGGAGTGCATTCCACTCCGAGCAGACGTGCCGACCGGAGTATGATACGCTGCAACACCTGATGGTCGTAATACTCCAGATGGCAGTTGATGCCGAAGCGGGCGCGAAGCGGCGAGGTCAGCAGACCGCTGCGGGTGGTGGCGCCGACGAGGGTGAACGGCGACAGGGTGAGCTGCACCGACCGCGCTCCGGGGCCTTTGTCGATCATTATGTCGATGCGGTAATCCTCCATCGCGGAGTAGAGATACTCCTCGACGACAGGACTCAGGCGGTGGATCTCGTCGATAAAAAGTACATCGTTCTCTTCAAGCGAGGTGAGTATGCCCGCCAGGTCGCCGGGCTTGTCGAGCACCGGGCCTGAAGTGACCTTGAAGCCCACGCCAAGCTCGTTGGCTATGATGGCCGACAGTGTTGTCTTGCCAAGGCCGGGAGGGCCGTGCAGAAGCAGGTGGTCGAGAGCTTCGCCGCGCATTCGTGCGGCAGCCACAAACACTTTCAGGTTGGCCACTATGCCATCCTGTCCGGCAAAAGCCTCAAACTGCGAGGGTCGCAGGGCTTTCTCGATATCGCCGTCGCGGTCCGAAGCCGCCTGTCGGGCGGCGCGTATGTCGAAATCTTCTTCCAATTTGGCTGTAGGGGTTTACTTGCTGATTATCTTTCTTACGCGTGATATTATCTCTTCAGGATCTATGGAGATCAGGCAGCGGTAGTCGCCGGTGCGGCAAGGGCGGTTGCCGAACACCGAGCAGGGGCGGCACTCCATAGGTGTCTGCACCGCCAGCGACTGATCGAATCCGCTTGGGGTGAATCCCATCGACGGGTGGGTCGACCCCCACACCGTCACGGTCGGCACTCCGGCGAGAGCTGCAAGGTGCATGTTGCCCGAATCCATGGCTATCATGGCGTCGAGCCGGCTCATAAGAGCCATCTCCACGCTGAAGCCGAAACGCTGGCGCGCCATGCTGCTCACTCGCGGAAACTCCTCGCTCCAAAGGCCGAGAATGCGCTTCTCATCGTCGCCTCCGCCGAAGAGAAATATTCTTACCGACGGATCCTCCGACAGTGTGCCGATCACTCTCTTCATCTTTTCCGCCGGATATATCTTGGCCTGATGGGCTGCAAACGGGGCTATGCCGATCCATTTCTCCCCTTCGGCTTTGTCGGGGGCGGCTGATTCAAATGCCGAATGGTCGGCTCCGCCATCGAAAAAGCGCACCGTGGCGCCCGACAGCCTCAGGCCGAGGCGTTCGAACACGTCGCGATACCGTCGGTCGGTAGTGGCTATCGGCGCCGGATAGTCCGACCGGTCGGCCACAAGACGCGCTTTCTCGCGCCGCCCTTTGCGGATACGGCTCACTCTGATGCCGTGCATACGGCAGAATATGGCTGCCAGCCGGGTCCGCAACACGTCGTGGAGGTCGGCCAGGTCGGTAAATCCGTGGTCGCGGCGCAACTGCCGCAACAGTCTGATCATCCCCGACGTCCCCTTGTAGTCATGCTTCATGTCGGCTCCTACCACCGTGAGATTGGCTGGCGGTTCGAGCAGCAGACGCGCCGTCGGAGCCTTGGTCAGAAACACGAAGCGCACATCGGGATTTGACCTGCATGCATCGTAGAGAGGACCGACGGCCATAGCCACATCGCCGAGAGCGGAGAAGCGCACGGCCAGCACACACCGGCCACCGCTATTATGTCGACCGGCCTTACTTGCCGGCATACAGCACCGGATTGGTCGACGGATCGTTGTACATCTTCATCTGGCGGTAGACCTTCATGTACTTACGTCCGGCGGCAATATCGTCGAGCAGACGGTCAATGGCCGCCGTCAGATCTTCGCGCTGCGTCAGAAGCACGTCGAGCTTTGCCCGGCACTTGGCCATATGCTGCTCAGAAGCGTCGGTACGCTCCGTCTCGGCCTTCATGTGGTAGATCTTCAGGGCGAGAATCGACAGGCGGTCTATAGCCCAGGCCGGACTCTCGGTGTTGATCGACGCTTCAGGCAGGGGAGTCACTCCGGCATATTTCTCAAGAAAATACGTGTCGATCTCCTCCACCATATCGGTGCGTTCCTGATTGGAGCGGTCGATGCGGCGCTTGAGAGCCAGAGCCTCCACCGGATCTATCTCAGGATCACGGATTATATCCTCCAGATGCCACTGCACGGCATCGATCCAGTTTTTGGCAAACAGAGTATGTGCCGGGTCATTGGCTGAATAAGGATTCTGCGGCTTGAAATCCACGTCGTCGGTGAGATGGTAGAGAGCCACTGTCTCATCGAATATCCTGTTGCACTGTTGAGCGAAAGTCATGTTCATTATCGGAAGATCGCTATCGTATATGG
>JAIDKJ010000150.1 GCA_029051835.1 Paramuribaculum sp.
CTTCAGATGCTTGCGGAAGTGGTAGAGATTGTTGGCGTTGTCGCCCTTGGCCATCTCGGCGAGCGTGTTGACGTCGGAAGCCTCCTTGTTGAGGGTTAGGGTGGTAATGCGGTCGCCCGGCAGGTAGCCCGGACGGAGCGGACACTTGAATGCCACGGTGGTGTTGTGGGTGTCGAATCCGGCGAGCTTAGCGGCGTCGTAGGCTTCGAACTCTCCGCCGTTGATGCTCATGAGTATCTCGTAGTCGGCCTTTTCGTCCTCAGCGTCGGGGCTGCTTACGCTCACTGTCTTGACGAACGATGCTGTGAGCTTCGATGCGTCGTCGGCTTCGGGAGTCGGCTCTACATCCTTGCCTGCGGCCTTGACGGCAACCTTGGGCAGAGGAGCGGCCTCGGTGATGGAGTAGTCCTTGATCTTGAGCGCGTAGCCCGATGCGTCGGCGTTCTTGAAGATATATCCACGGATGTTGAAGTAGATATCCTTGCCTTCGGTCTTGGCGTCGTTGTAGGCCTTGATGATCTCGGCCTTGACATCCTTCGCGGCAGGCTCTTCGGTGGCGTCGTTCTCCTCGGCGAGTGCGGCAGTCGACTCTGCGGCGGGCAGCAGCGACCAGTCGATCTCGAGGTTGGTGCCGAGTCCGGTGGTGGAGAATGCCGGTTCGGCATCTTCGGTGGCTGTGAGTTTCACGTTGTTGATGGCCACATAGTCGGCTATGTTGGCGTCGTCAAATGTCAGCTTGGAGGCATCGTTTTCGTTGGATGCATCGTAGCAGAGATTCTTGTAGATAGGCGCTCCGAGCCGATCCATATGGTTCTTGTACATCGGATCGCCGGTCTTCATTTCTCCCCAGATAGTATTGTCGGGGTCGTCTTCCTTGTCTTTGTCACTGTAGGAATGTCCTCTGATATATCCCCATTCATATCTTTGGTTCATGCCGCTGTCGAACTTCTTGCCTTCGAGTCCGGTCATGTCGGCCACAAGCACTCCGTCCGATTCTATCGGAGTGAACGTGATCTCTGTGATCTGGTCACCTATGCGAGGCAGATTCCATAAGCTGAACGATGTCCATGAGTAGTAGTTTGCGTGTATGAATGTGAAGTTGGGGTTGTTCCACTTGTTGTTTGTCTGGAGTATCAGGTATCCGTCGGAGTCTACGTCGCGGAGATACATGTACTTCTTGGTTTCGTCAAATCCGAGTACCACCATATTAGACGCTACCTTGTAGTATTTGTCCTTCAGTTCGGTGGCGGTTTTGCCGCTGAGTTCCTTCTTGACCTCGGCGATAGAGTTGAATGCAGGTGCGGTGCTCACTACGTCGGCTACAGTCAGAGTAAACGGTTCGCTGACGGCGAATGGTGCCTGGGTGTTGGCGACATCCTGTGTCTTTATTGTGAATTGGATCTTATGCGTGTCATCGAACACCAGAGAGGTCAAGGTGGATGCGGTTGCCGTTGAGTTGGCGGTCTTCAGGGCGTTGTTGACGATGTAGGAGATGTTGTAGTTGTTGGCAACGCCCTCTGCAACTGAAAGCTGAAGCAGTAGTTTGCCGGAAACCATTTTCACAACAGCCGACGCCGCCGATCCGTCCTCATTGAGTTTATATGAGTTTTCTACAAGCGTGGTGCCGTTTGAGATATTGCCGATGTTTACGGTCGGTCGTGGCTGAGCGGCGCTGATGCCTCTCGGAATTATGAAGTAGCCTCCTTTGCCGTCGTTGGCAGTGGCATCGTATTCCACCAGTCCGGTTATCCTCACCTCTGATCCGTCGGTCAGTTTTGATGTCGTGCCCAAGATATAGGTGCTTGAGGGCAGGCATGAGAGTGCTCCGGTGGCGGTGGTGAGGCGTACGTCGATGGTTTCGTCGTTGTCGAGAGTCTTGAAGATATTGCCGGTCTTGGTATAATTAGCCTTGAGGTAGACAATCTTGCCGTAGTGCTCTGGCAGAATCTTATCGATGGGGTTGCAGATATAGGTGTCGTTGACAAACCTAAGGCCATTGGATGTGTTGTCGAAGATTTCGTTGTATTTCTTGTAAGCTCCGGTGTAGCAGTAAGCGAAGTGGTCTACATTGTTTTCCTCGTCTTTGAGAAGAATGTAGGGATGATCGTTTTCATCGAATGACAGTGTGCCTACTGCGCCGCCGGCAGGGATGAATGGAATCTGCGTGAATACGCGTCCGGCAGTGCCCTGAAATGCAGCTCCGGGCCATGCTTTGGAGGTTGTGGTAACCGTTGCATTCATTCGAGAAACGAATTTGAGGGGAGTGCCTGTGGTGTCTCGGGCGTAGACTATGTAGGTGTTTGGATCGGCGGTGTATGTGCCTGATGCGAGAGTCTGTATCGGGAAGTCGAGATATACAAGTTTGCCGTCGTTGGCCTTGTCCAACAGCTGTTTGGCGTCGCTGAGGCGCACGCTGTCGATCTTCTTGAACTGGTAGGTTGCCACTCCGGATGCTATTTCTGTGCCAGAAGCGGTGGTGTATGAGCGAATGCAAAGATATCCGTCGGTAGTGACCGGTATGGGATCCTCGCCAAGCAGTGTGGCTTTTGCTTTGTCGAAGGTTTTCGAGTCAAGCCGTTTGTCGCTGATTATGTAGTAGATCTTTGCGTCAGGATAAAGGCATGCGGCGTTGTGCTTGACTGTTGCCTTGGCGTCCTTGAAGAGGTTGTATACGTTGTCGGCCGGGTTGAGTGTCGCGCCTTCCGATATGGTGACTTCAGGCACCATGGGGTTCTGCACCGGCGGAATGGCGTTGGAGGTGTATTTTACCTTTAGTCCGTCGAAGGCAAAAGCCATGTCGAGTCCGTTTTTCTGATCGGCAGTGGCGGCCAGTCCGGTGAAAATATCTGCAGTCGGTGTCTTGACCGTATAGAGCGAGTTGCTGGCGGTCAGTCCGTCGACGTTAGTTATCGAGCCTATTATGGTCGTGAAGCTGGCTCTTATACACCTCTTACGCTGCCGAAGATGTTACGAGG
>JAIDKJ010000151.1 GCA_029051835.1 Paramuribaculum sp.
TTATTACACCATGTAGCTGATAATTCAACATACATGTCAGTATAGGTTGCAAATATAAGTAAAAATTGCCGTAAATATCATAATTTTTCGTATGTTTGCGTCAGCAAAACTATCTTTTCACTGGCAGCCCCGCTACAGATCGATGATTAACAAAGCATTGCGCATAGGTCGAATTATCATTTCGCTGACGGTCTTCACGCTGTTGACCGCCGGGCTTACCATCGCATCCGCCACCATCGACCCCATAGCCGAATGGATCGGCCATATACAGCTTCTGCCGGCAGTAGCCACATTCTCCATAGGAGTTTTCGTGGCATGGCTGATCATTACCCTGATATTCGGACGCATATATTGCTCTACAGCCTGCCCGATCGGCCTTGTGCAGGATGCCTCGTCATTCCTCTTCCACCGTCGCAAGATCTACCGCTACCGCAAGCCTTTCAGCCCGCTCCGCTACACAGTGCTTGCCGTCACCGTCGGCTGCCTGATGATCGGCCTGGTGGCTCTGCCTGCATTCGTCGACCCCTACACCCTCTATCTGCGGCTCTGTTCGGATTGTTTGGTGCCTGCTGTCGATACGCTCGGGCTCTCCTCACCCGCTTCGGCTCCCTACGACCCGATCGACACCCCACTGACACGGGCAATGGCCGGATCGGCGCTCGGCATAATTCTCACGCTGATGGTAATGGCGGTGATATTGCTTGTGAGCGCACGGTCGGGACGCCTCGTCTGCTCTACAGTGTGTCCGGTAGGCACTACCCTCGGATTCGTCAGCCGCTTCGCCATTTTTCAGATCGACATCGACACCGACAAATGCATCCAGTGCCGGCGCTGCGCCGATGTATGCAAAGCCGAGTGCCTCGACCTCAACGATCACCTGGTCGACGGATCGAGATGCGTCAACTGCTTCGACTGCATCAACGTATGTCCCAACGACGCCATCCACTACACCACACGACGAAAACAGCTCTCGATACCACTCATGCAGAGCGTAAAACATATCAACCCCGAAACCGAAGCCACACTCGACACCGCCGCACCGGAATGCGACAAGGCTTCACATCACGAAAACACTCCGCGATGAAACAATACCTCGACCTTCTTAAAACCGTCATGCAGAGCGGCACCGACAAATCGGACCGCACCGGCACCGGCACCAGATCCATATTCGGCTATCAGATGAGATATAATCTTGCCGAAGGATTCCCGCTGCTCACCACCAAGAAACTGCATCTGAAGTCAATAATCCACGAGTTGCTCTGGTTCCTTAACGGCGATACAAATGTGAAGTATCTGCAGGACAACGGAGTCAGGATATGGAACGAATGGGCCGGACCCGACGGCGATCTCGGCCATATCTACGGATACCAGTGGCGGCAGTGGCCCGACTAC
>JAIDKJ010000152.1 GCA_029051835.1 Paramuribaculum sp.
CCATGGTGTAGTGCGAGGCGGGGAAGATCATCATCGGGGTTTCGTAGGGGTTGTCGTCCGAGATCATCTGATACATGTCGAAGAGGTTGCCGTAGCGGTCGCGTACGACGTCAGCTCCCAGACGCTCGATGGCATACTTGAAGTCGAGGTATACGGCGTTGCCTGTGCCTACGCCGAAGCCTGCGTCGCAGCGCTCCTTGGCGGCACGGCTGGCGATGTCGCGGGGGCAGAGGTTGCCGAATGCCGGATAACGGCGCTCCAGATAGAAGTCGCGGTCTTCGTCGGGTATGTCGGTCGGTTTCTTCTTGCCTGCGCGGATAGCCTCGGCGTCCTCTTTCTTCTTGGGCACCCAGATGCGGCCGTCATTGCGGAGCGATTCGCTCATGAGGGTGAGCTTCGACTGGTCTTCGCCGTGCACGGGTATGCAGGTGGGGTGGATCTGTGTGAAGGCGAGGTTGGAGAGGTAGGCGCCTTTGCGGAATGCCTGGATGGCGGCGGAGCCGTTGCAGCCCATGGCATTGGTGGAGAGGAAGAATGTGCGTCCGTAGCCGCCGGTGGCGAGCACCACGGCGTGGGCGGCATAGCGCTCCAGTTCGCCGGTGACGAGGTTGCGCACGATGATGCCGCGGGCGCGTCCGTCGATGATTACGACGTCGAGCATCTCACGACGGTTGAACGAGCGCACCTGACCCTTTTCAATCTGGCGGTTGAGCGAAGCGTAGGCGCCGAGCAGCAGCTGCTGGCCGGTCTGGCCTTTGGCGTAGAATGTACGGCTCACCTGGGCGCCGCCGAACGAACGGTTGGCAAGCAGGCCTCCGTATTCGCGGGCGAAAGGCACGCCCTGCTGAACGCACTGGTCGATGATGTTGTTCGACACTTCAGCCAGACGGTAGACGTTGGCCTCGCGCGAGCGGAAGTCGCCGCCCTTTACGGTGTCGTAGAAGAGGCGGTAGACGGAGTCGCCGTCGTTCTGATAGTCTTTGGCTGCGTTGATACCTCCCTGTGCGGCGATCGAGTGAGCGCGGCGGGGGCTGTCCTGAATGCAGAAGTTATATACGTTGAAGCCAAGCTCGGCGAGTGTCGAGGCTGCTGATGCGCCGGCGAGGCCGGTGCCCACCACGATCACGTCGAGATTGCGTTTGTTGGCGGGGTTGACGAGCTTCTGGTGGGCCTTGTAGTTGGTCCACTTGTCGGCTATGGGTCCCTCGGGTATCTTGGAGTCGATCTGATATTCGGGGAGCTTGGAGGACTCGATGTCGGCGTAATCCTTCATTATGGGTGTAGAGTCGATCATGCCCTCTACGCTTTTGATATCTGCCATATTTGTGACGTTGTGATGTTTATTCTGAAATTACTTGACGCACTCCTTGTGGTGGCCATGGCCTTCGCAGTCGTGGTGGCCTTCGCAGTCGGTATGGGTGCAGTCGGTGTGGATGCAGCCGGCTTCCTGGGGCACGGTCATCTCGGAACAAACCACGCTGGTGGCGTATTCGCGGCATGCCTCGTCGAACGAGGTGGAGTTGGCGCGTACGGTGAACACTACAGCCTGGGCGATGAAGAGAGCCACTACGATGGTGCTCCACCAGAGGCCGATGCATTTGAGGCGTTTGATCCAGATGTCGTTGTCCCATCCGCAGGTCTGGAACATCGACCAGAAGCCGTGGTTCATGTGGAACCAGAGAGCCACGAAGCCGATGATGTAGACGATCGGAGTCCAGATCTGGCTGAAGGCGATGTGGAGGAACAGGCTGCCTGCTGCGGGGGGAACGGCAACGCCGTCATGCACATACTCGCAGTGGATGATCTCGGCGAGCTGCATCTTGGCCCAGAACTGGATCAGGTGAACGCCGATGAAAGCTATCACCACGATGCCGAGAACGAGCATGTTCTTCGACGACCACTCTACCTGGGGCTGGTTGCCGTTGACCTGATAACGGTCGGCGCCGCGGGCGTTGCGGTTCTGCACGGTGAGCCAGAAGGCGTAGCAGATGTGGATGATGAAGAGAGCTGCGAGGCCCATCGATGCCACCAGAGCATACCAGTTGGCACCCAGGAAGGCGCAGATCATGTCGTAGGCCTGAGGCCAGAAGAGCGCCACGCCGTTCATCAGTGCGTGAAACGTGACGAATAGGATAAGGCATGCTCCGGTGATTGACATCACGAGCTTCCTACCTATGGATGAGTTGGTTAACCACATAATGAAAGTGTAATTTAATTATTTGATTTTATGATGGATTTTCAATGACCGGCGGTTGTCGCTTGTCCGTGATATGTTATCGCACACTATTTTCCGAATAAAAATCCGAGCAAGTGCAAAATTAAGCGAAATTAACCATTCCTGCAAGAATATTTGCTCTCTCCTATGATATTATTTGGTAATTTTGCAAAAACAAGCGACGGGTTTTGATTCCGTGCGCATGACCAGTCAATCACATCACATCATTTTCAAACAACAGATGACACTACGCAATTTTATCGCAGCAGCCGCAGTGGCGCTTGGCGTGTTTGCCGCAGGAGCCGCTGTCAATGTCGTGCCGCGTCCGGTAACGGTAGAGGAGCATGACGGACATTTCACACTTACCCCCAAGACATCAATCGGATATGCCGCCGGGCTTAAGGAATACGCCATGTATCTCGACAGCGTTCTGCTGCAGTCCACCGGATATGATCTGCCGGTTGTGGCCGGAACGGGCAAGGCGTCCATCGCGCTCAGCATCGACAGCGTCGCTGTCGGAGCGGCCGAGGGCTACCGTCTGGAGGTGGGACCCAAACGTGTCACCGTAGTCGGAGCCGACAAGGGAGGCCTGTTCTACGGCCTGCAGACGCTGCTGCAGCTTTTTCCGGAACAGATCCATTCCGATCGTCCGTCGCGCAATGTGGAGTGGACAGCCCCGTGTGTGAGCATCTATGACGCTCCCGAGCGTCCGTGGCGCGGAATGATGCTCGATGTGGCCCGCTACTTCCACGATGTCGACTATGTGAAGCACTATATCGACATGATGGCCATGTATAAGCTCAACAAGCTGCAGTTCCACATGATCGACGATTCGGGATGGCGCATGGAGAGCAAGAAATATCCGCGGCTCACGGAGGTCGGAGCCTACGCCGGCACCGGTCCGTCGCGCCTCGGAGGATATTATACCCAGGATCAGATACGCGATATCATAGAATACGGACGGCTCCGCAATGTGGAGATCATCCCGGAGATAGAGTTCCCGGCTCATATACTGTCGGCCGTTGTGGCCTATCCGTGGCTGTCGTGCACGGGTCTGCAGCATGAGTTGCCGCGCCAGCACTTCATCAGCCGCGACCTCCTCTGTGTGGGCAAGGAAAGCTCCATGAAGTTTCTCTCCGACATACTCGACGAAACTGTAGAGCTGTTCCCCTCGAAATATATCAATATAGGAGGCGACGAGGCTGTCTACGACCGTTGGGAGAAGTGTCCCGACTGTCAGGCTCTGCTCAAGCGCGAGGGACTGTCGAAGGCGTCGGAGCTGCAGGGCTGGCTGACCGACACTGTTGCGCACATGATGGCCGATCGTGGCCGCACGGTCATAGGCTGGGAGGAGATCATCACCCGCGGAGATGTGTCCACTCCGGTAGTGGCTCTTATATGGCACAATGTGGCCGACTCGGTGTTTGCCTCGTCGAAGGGTCATCAGGCCATTCTGACCCCGGCCACCCACATGTATCTTGATTTCCCCGAAAGCTCCACGCCGGGCGAGATAAAGGCTGCCGGATGGATGCCCCCTATTTCGCTTGAAAAGGCTTATTCGATGCCTGTCAACGACTATTCCGACGGTTCGTCGGTGATCGGTGTGCAGGGATGTCTGTGGAGCGACCAGTTTATCCACGGCACCGTGCTCCAGGAACTGCCTCAGCTCGACGAAAACCGTTCGGAGGCATATGTCGACTATCTGACTTTCCCGCGTCTGCTCGCGGTGGCCGAAGTGGCATGGGATAAGGAGAGCCGCCGTTCGTGGCCCGATTTCCGCCGCAGGGTTATGACCCATTTCGGACGCCTTGACGCTATGGGAGCCGCTTACCGTGTGCCGGAGCCTTCCATCACCTCCATGAAGGAGCTTCCGTCGGGCGAGTGGGAGTTTGTGCTGGAGCCGTCGATCGAGGGCAGCGAGATCCGCTACACCACCGACGGATCATATCCCACAGTCCATTCTCCGCTTTATGCCGGCGGCAAGGTTATAGCTCCGTCAAAGGCCGATTTTCATGCGATCACGGTCAACGGCCGCAGGGTGTCGCTGCCCACGTATTTCGCTCCCGATTATTCGCGCTACGAACGCTATGGCGCTATCGCAGGACAGTGGCAGCCGCTGCAGGTGCAGACTGTCGCCACACCGTGGAAGATCGACGTCATTGGCAAGATTTCGGGCAACGGGTCGTATGAGATCACTTTCATTCCCGAAAAGGGCGGTGAGGTTCACTTCGGACGCCTTCAGCTCATGAAGCGCGACGAGCAGCTTGCCGACGTGGCGGGCGACTACACCGTCAAGCCCGGACAGACGGCCGCTTACCGCTTTGATGTCGATGCATTCGAGGCCGGCACCCCCTTCACCGTCGTGGTGGAGCGCAACGGCGTGGGATCTAATGATACCTCCGGCCTGGTGTTCATCCGCAAGCTCTGAGTAATGTACTGAACAGGCACCGTGTCGCCTGATACGTGTGCTATGTGATATAAACAACGGTTTCGCCGTGTCTGCAGAATGGGAGACACGGCGAAACTGGATTTTTTTGCGTACGGAAGCTCAGTCCGGTATGTGGGGGGATATGGGTAACAGG
>JAIDKJ010000153.1 GCA_029051835.1 Paramuribaculum sp.
ACCATCGAGATCTACACGCGTAAGATCGTCGGCAGCGTCAGATTTTTATAAGAGACAGGGCAAGAGAACCCCGGGAACAGAAACCCAAGGAACAGAAAAACGCCGGACAACAGCAGCAAAAAGGGCAGAAGCCCCAGCATCAGAACGGACAGCGCCAGAAACGCCGTCTGCGTCCGGGCGATGCCCCCGACAACACCAATCTCGAAGCCGGACGCAATGCCAAGCAGGCTCTTCCGCCGGCAATGTCACCGTCAAAGCGCATGATGGGCGAGGCTGACCAATGACCCGACGAATCATATCACACATACCGACAGCCGCCAGACGGCTTGCAACCGCCGTCGTGGCGGCTGTCGTCGTATCGTGCGGCAACAGCGGCGAGATCAGTTCGTTCGCACACATACCGCACGACGGCTGGGCCTACGGCGACACTGTAAAGTTTGACATCGACTCCGCCATGCGCGTCAGTCAGCCTATCGGCATAGCTCTGCGGCACAACGACAGCTACCCCTACCGGAATCTCTACCTTGAGATCAGTGTGGAGGATGACAGCTGCCAGATACGCCGCGACACCATCGGGATCGAACTATGCGATGTCTACGGCCACTGGTATGGCCACGGCATAGGAGCCTCAATGCAGATCGAGTCGCCGACACGGATCGGAGCTGACAATTCCACCCGAAGGATAAACATACGCCACGTGATGCGCGTTAACACTCTGACAGGCATAGAGCTTGTCGGCATCACAGGACAACCACGGAAACAATGAAACAAATCAACATTCTCGACCCACAGGAGGCCAGACTGCGCCTTGACAATCTGCGCCGTCAGATGGAGGCCGAAAAGACCGATGCCGTAATCATCACGGACAATGCCAACATCTACTATCTGACCGGCCGGTTGTGTGCCGGCTACATCTATGTAGCTCTTTCAGGCCCGGAGATATACTTTGTCAGGCGGCCGGTAGATCTGGAAGGGGACGGAGTGGTGGCTATCCGCAAGCCTGAGGATATGGCGCACAGCATAGGGCTTAACGTCCCCCAAAGGCTTGGTCTGGAACTTGACATCACCGCATGGAGCGTGGCCGAACGGCTTAAAAAGGTATTCGAAGGCTCGGAAACTGTCAATTTCTCTCCGGCCATGCGACGCCTGCGATCGGTCAAGACCCCTGCCGAAATCGAAAAGATCAGGCAGAGCGGCATACGTCAGGAGCGCGTCTACCGCCGCATCCCCCACCTCTACCGCGAAGGCATGACCGATCTGGAACTGCAGGTAGAGATAGAGCGCCTGTCGCGCCTTGAAGGCTGCCTGGGACAGTTCCGTATCAGCGGCGACTCCATGGAGCTATACATGGGCAACATACTCGTAGGCGACAACGCCGACACACCCACCCCCTACGACTTCGCCATGGGAGGCGAAGGCCTCGATCCGTCGCTGCCCGTGGGTTGCAACGGCACAATCATACGTCCCGGCGACACGGTGATGGTGGATGTCAACGGCAACTATACCGGCTATATGACCGACATGACACGGACTTTCGTGGCCGGACATACGAGCGATCTCGCCACCAAGGCTCATCAATGCTCGATAGAGATATGCCGACGGATGCAGAGCGACGCACGTCCCGGCACAGAGGCCCGAAGCCTCTATGCCACCGCTGAGGCGATGGCACGCGAAGCCGGGCTGGAGCGATATTTCATGGGACACCGCCAGAAGGCTGGATTCGTAGGGCATGGCGTAGGCATAGAGATCAACGAAATGCCTGTCATAGCGCCACGAAGCCGCGACATCATAGCACAAGGCAACGTGATAGCCTTCGAACCGAAATTCGTCATACCCGGAGCAGGAGCGGTAGGCATAGAGAACACCTACTGCGTAGGAGCCGACCACACGGAGTGCCTCACCAACGCCCCGGAGCAGTTTATCACATTATCGGTATGAACATCAGCGACCTGATCATAGAGCGAAAGAAAGAGAAGATATTCAAGACTGTCGGCGCAGTAGCCGACAGCATATCGCGCGAATGCTACGCCGTCGGCGGCTGTGTGCGCGACATGATGCTCGACCGTCCGTCGGGCGACATCGACTTCGTCAGCGTAGGCAACGGCATTGAGCTGGCCGAGGCCGTGGCCCGCAGCATGGGCAAAGGAACCCACCTGAGCGTATTCCGCAACTTCGGCACCGCCCAGGTGAAACGCGGCGACATGGAGCTCGAATTTGTCGGCGCCCGCAAGGAGAGCTACGACCGCAAGAGCCGCAACCCGATAGTGGAAGACGGCACTCTCCACGATGATCTGAGCAGACGTGATTTCACCATCAACGCCATGGCTGTCAGCGTCAACTCCGCCACATTCGGCGAACTGATAGACCTCTTCGACGGCATCTCCGACCTAAAAGCCGGCATAATCCGCACCCCGCTCGACCCCGACATCACCTTCAGCGACGATCCGCTCAGAATGATGAGAGCCATACGCTTTGCCACCCAGCTCGGATTTGAGATATATCCGGCTACTCTGGAGGCTATCACGCGCAATGCCCAACGCATCACTATCATCACTCGCGAGCGCATCATGGACGAACTGATGAAGATCATGCGTTCGCCACGCCCGTCGCTCGGATGGCGCCTGCTCGAACAGACCGGTCTGCTGAAACTGATATTTCCGGAACTCCACGCACTGTGCGGAGTGGAAACCGTCAAAGGACGCGGCCATAAAGACAACTTCCTGCATACCCTCGAAGTACTCGACAAGGTAGCAGCGAAGACCGACGACGTGTGGCTTCGCTGGAGCGCACTGCTCCACGACATAGCCAAGCCTGTGACCAAACGGTGGGACAACAGCCTCGGATGGACCTTCCACAACCACAATTTCATCGGCAGCAAGATGATCCCCCGGATATTCCGCCAGATGAAATTTCCGATGAACGACCGCATGCGCTACGTCCAGAAGATGGTCGAGCTCCACATGCGCCCTATAGCTCTGGTAGAAGAGGGAGTGACCGACTCGGCCATACGCCGCCTGCTGCACGATGCCGGCGACGACATCACCGACCTCATGACACTGTGCGAGGCCGATATCACGTCGAAGAACGCCGAAAAAGTGAAGCGGCATCTCGAGAACTTCGCTTCGGTACGCCGCAAAATGGAAGAGGTGGAAGCACGCGACCATATACGCAATTTCCAGCCGCCGGTGGACGGCAGCGAGATCATGACCATCTTCGGGCTGCAGCCGTCGCGCGAGGTGGGCGTACTGAAACAGGCCATCAAGGACGCGATACTCGACGGTGTGATTCCCAACGAGCGGGAAGCGGCTATGGCATTCCTGCTGCGTCAGGCTGCCGAACTTGGCCTCAGCCCGATTGGTGACACACCGGCTACGCCGGGCAAAGATCAGTGATCGCGGCGTCAGGCTCAGCGACCTGTCACAGCCAGACGCCTTGCCGGCGAAACCGCTCTCGCGGCTCCCGATACGACCTCGGCACGATAGATGTAAATGCCTCGAGGCACTCTGCGGCCTGACCTGTCGGTGAGATTCCATGTCACGGGAGCGGACGTAAACATATCCGAACGGTCGTTGACCGTTGTACTCCACACAAGAATACCGCTCATCGAATAAACGCTCACAGTAATGCCGAGCACTGCATCCGGACGGTTGTGGCTAAGATAGAAATTGGCCTGAACCGTGGCCGGATTGACATCGGTGTAAATATCGAAAATCTCGGGCGCCAACTGACTGTCGACGTTAAACGTCAGCGTGGTCACAGCCTCATTGCCCGACGTGTCATAAACACGGAACTCGAGAGTATGAGTCCCCTCCTCCAGAGCCGTAAGCGGATAGTTGATCGTTCCGGCCGCCCGCTCTCCCGTTGCCGGAGTGTAGTACGACGCGACATCGTTGAACGACTCACGGCCATCAATCCTTATCGTCATCGTATGTCCTATGCCCGCAGTAGACAGGTTTATACCCACATTGTCGCTGATCCGGGCTATAAGCATCGGCGACTGATCGACGACGCCGCCGTCGGTGAAGTCGGGATGGTTGAGATATATGCTCTCGATGACCGGCGGCACTGTGTCGACCGGCTGCGAATCGTCCATTCCATAGACATACACGCCACGCTCGCATCCCGACGCTCCCGACGCGGCGCTCGTGGCTGAAAACACCATCGTGGCAGGACGGTAGTTGTCGGCTATCTCGGACGGCATACTCACCGTCATAGCCCAGCGGCCTCCTATCACGGTATCGACGCCCTCGAATATCTTCGATCCATGATCCTCGTAGGTGTACCGGCGGCCATGCGAGCCGTCGACGTCGCGGCCTATCGTCGTGACCGAACGTTCGGCATCATACAGTTCCAGACTGACACGACCGTTGAACGCCTCGTCGCGGCGGCCATGTCCGTCAGTAATCTCTCCGGTCAGCCTCACCTGCGACCGCGCCATCATGACAATATCATCGGCCTCAGAATCATCCACCCTGCGGCCATCCACCTCATGCAGCACGACCCTCGAGGGAGCCACGGCCGGCCGCAACGCCGGATCGCCAAGCAGCGCATAGCGGAGCTTGTTGGAATTCGACTCAGATGCAGGCGCCGCCAGACGGTTCTTGGCTCTGCGCAGCGACTCACCTATGGCAACAGGCCTTCCGCCGGCATCGATCGTCAGAGCCTCTTGTCCGATCGCTTTGCTGAGTTTGGCATTCTCCGAAATAAACACCGGGCGCGTAGCCGTGATGGCGGCTATGACCCCGCCGCTCGAATTGAACAGCAGTTTTTCTGAACCCGACTGATCTATGCCGTCCCACTGCATGAAGTAGCACGTGGCGCCAAAGAACACGGGCCACCGGCGATTGCGCAGCGACGTGATGTCGTTGAGCGTCATCACCCCCTGCCCAGAGAGATAATATTTATTGGCGTGACCGATATAGTTCCACCATCCGG
>JAIDKJ010000154.1 GCA_029051835.1 Paramuribaculum sp.
ATATGTGTATAAGATACAGTACCAGCTCAGGTTACCTCTTTCCCCCACCACTACTCTACTCACCCACTGTTTACTTTCCTTCCTGTCCCTCCTCCTTCCCTCCCCCAAAAAAAATCCCCCTGATGCCTCGGCACCCGGGGGATTTTTATAAAGTATTAGTTCTCATTCCTCATCTATGCGGAACTCCTCATCGTCAAGATCGCCGTCGAAGTCGAGATCGTCTATCTCGTCGGCGTTCTCGTCGGCCTCATCGGCCGGAGCCTTTGCCGCTGGTTTCTCGGCTTTCGGAGCGCTCTTGCGCTTGCTGTTGCCGTCGCTCTCCTTAAGCGCCTCCATGATCTTGGCCTCTATCTCGTCGGCCAGTTCGGGGTTGTCCTGAAGCATCTTCTTGGCTGCGTCGCGGCCCTGTGCCAGACGCGATCCGTCGTAGCTGAACCATGAACCGCTCTTCTGGATGATGCCGTATTCCACGCCCAGATCCACAAGCTCGCCGCTGCGGGAGATGCCCTCGCCGAACATGATGTCGAACTCGGCGCGCTTGAACGGGGGAGCCACCTTGTTTTTGGTGATCTTCACTTTGGTGTGGCGGCCGAGCACATTCTCGCCATCCTTGATCGTTGTGCTCGAGCGAATGTCGATACGCACCGAGGCGTAGAATTTCAAGGCATTGCCGCCTGTGGTGGTTTCCGACGGGCCGAACATCACGCCGATCTTCTCGCGGAGCTGGTTGATGAAGATGCAGGTGGTGTTGGTGCGCGAAATGGTGCCGGTCAGCTTGCGCATCGCCTGCGACATCAGTCGGGCCTGCAGGCCTACGTTGCGGTCGCCCATATCACCCTCGATTTCGCTCTTTGGGGTCAGTGCCGCCACGGAGTCTACCACCAGAATGTCGATCGCCGACGAGCGTATCAGCTGTTCGGCTATCTCCAGAGCCTGTTCGCCGTTGTCGGGCTGAGAGATGAGCAGATTGTTGACGTCCACTCCCAGTTTCTCTGCATAGAAACGGTCGAAGGCATGCTCGGCGTCGATTATGGCGGCGATACCGCCCAGTTTCTGCGCCTCGGCTATGGCATGTATCGCCAGAGTGGTTTTACCCGACGATTCCGGGCCGTAGATCTCGATGATACGGCCGCGGGGGAAACCGCCCACGCCAAGAGCGTAGTTGAGGCTTACCGAGCCGGTGGGTATCACGTCAACATCCTCTATGTTGTCGTCGCCGAGCTTCATTATGGCGCCTTTGCCATAATCCTTCTCGATCTTCTGCATCGCGGCAGCAAGGGCGTCGAGGCGAGCCTTCTTGGGGTCTACGGCCTCTTTATCTTTTTTTGCGGTGGTTTTTTTCTTTTCCATATTCTCTTGTGGTTTGAGGGTTGTGGACGACAGCGCACACAGCCCTGTCGCTCACTGCAAAGTTACGAATTTTCTTGGGCAGAATCATTGCACATGGACATTAAAAAACGCTAATCATTAAATTTTTTGATATACTGCCGAACTTTTCATGGTCGGCCGCGTTTTATTGGTACATAGCAAAATTACTTTTTCCATTGCAAGAAATGTGATAATGATTGGTTTATTATCTAAGCGAGGAGACGTTGAGAGAACATCTCCTCGTTGCCTTTTTATATACCCTCGCATATCACATCAAGCAGCACCTCTGTGGTGAGTCCGGCCACATAGCGCGATGCGTCGTACCCCTTCAGTGCTGCGGCGATGGCTTCACGGTCGGGACGCACCCCTTTGAGCCTTTCGAGCAATCCGGATTCGGGGTCGATTATGGCGAAAAAATCGCCCGACAGTTCCACTCGTTCTATCAGTCCGTCATCATCGGTGATGATCCGTGGGCGTATCTCCCCGATCCCCTCTATGCGCCGGCCTGCGTCGCGCCGGCTGCGTCGTCTGTAAAGCCAGCTGTCGGCGAAATACTCCTCCGACATGCGCTCTATCTCCTCTGTGTCGGCATTGGTCAGCCTCAGTGTGCGGTCGCCGCACAGGCTCCCCCTGACGGCTCTCTTGAACTCCTCCAGACCGATTGCCGAGTGCTCCTTGACGGTCGTGATGCGGCTCTCTACCGATTTCACCCCTTTCGACTGCATCTTGGCGCGTGAGGGGGTGATGGCGCCCGACATCATTTCCGGATCGGCGTCATATAGCATCGTGCCGTGCACTATGCTCCGGCCCGGAAGATGATAGAATGCGTTGCCCGACACCTTGCGGCCGCCGATCAGCACGTCGTTGCGCGACGTGTCGGCTCGGGCGTCGAGTCCGAGCGAGCGGAGCATGGCCGCTACCCCCGAGGTATATTCGCCGAAGGTGGTCACAACGTCGGCCGATGGGGTGATATAGCTCATCATTATGTTGTTGCGGTCGGCGTAGACGCATCCGCCGCCGCTTTTGCGGCGCACCACTCTGATGCCGTGGCTGCGGCAGAAGTCGAGGTCGGTTTCCAGCTCCACGTCCTGATGACGTCCGCATATCACCGTCGGGTCAACCTGCCACATGAAGAAGTAGCTCTCCGTCCCTTCGCGGCGTGCCAGCCACTCCTCCATCGCGAGGTAGAAAGGCAGAGGGCGACCGATGTGGTCGCCCTCTGCGGGAAGTTGTGCGTATATCATTTGTTTGCGATGATTTCGTAGACGGTGCAGGGACCGAGCAGTTTCACTCTCGCTGTGGCTCCCTCGAGAGCCACCTTGGCGAGCTGTGTGCCGACCGGTGTGGTGCGGATTGTGTTCCCCTTGCTGTCGAGTTCCACAAGCGTGCAGCCTGCTCCCGGATTGCCGAGCAGCAGTGTCAGGCTCTTGGTGTCGGGCTTGCGGTCAAACGCTATCTCGCCTTTCACTACGTATTCGGTGGCCGGATTGTTGTCGAAGGCTCTCACGGCTTTGCCGTCAGTGGCGGCGAGGTTGATGCCGAGGCGTTCGGCAGTGAGCGGATTCACGTCGAAGGAGCGGATTGCAAGCCAGTTCGATTTGGGCGAATGAAGCTTGCGTATGCGCACGTAGCGGGCGTCGACAGGTTCGCCTGTCCAGTGTATCCGGTAGGTGCGCTGCATCGAGTCGGTCAGAGCTTTCCACTCTTTGCCGTCGGCCGAGGCCTCAAGGATTACGTTGTCGAAATAGTCCACGTCGTCCACTGAGTTGCGGCCCTGAAGTATGCTGACTTCCTCCACCTTGCGCACTGCGCCCAGATCGAGTCCGGCCCAGTGGCCTGCGCGCTGGGCGTTGCCCGAGTGGTAGTAGGTGGTCGAGTCGTTGTCGAGCATGGCTTTGGCCTGTACGGAGCCGAGGCTGCGGTAGCTGCCTACCCCCTTGTACATGGCCGGCACCTCGCCCGACGTTTTCTTGTAGAATGCCTCAAGCATACCGTCCATAGCGTTCTGATAGAAGGGCTGGAGTTTCATAGTGCCCGATTTGTGGGCGGTATATGCGGCTTTCTCTTCGTCGCTCATGAGGTTGGCCAGATAGCCGTTCCAGAAGGCCGCATCGTCGCCGCCTTCGAAGGTCTTGATCAGGTCGAGGGTGCGTGAGCCGCGCTCGCCCAGACGTGTGAACTGGGTGAGCCAGGGCTTCAGCTCCTTGAGAAGGGCTTTGTTGCCGATTTTGTCCATCTTGCCCTCTGCTTTCTCTATGGCCTCAAACTCTTTCTTCAGCGCCTCGAACTGGGCGGGGGTGTAGTTGTCGAAGGGGAATGTGGCTGTTTCCCACGATTCGTCGCGGCGGTAGCCTGTTTCGGTGTCGGCCGAGTGGATGGCGAAGAGGCGGTAGGCTTCAGCCTGGTCGGGAGCAAGCTCTACGAGGCCGCGCTCCCAGTTGTCGATCGGGTTGTAGGCGCCGACGTTCCATGCGTAGTCGGCCACTCCGTAAAGGGCGAGCTTCGAAGCCTCGCCGTGTTCCATCGGGTTGCTCTCTATGCCGGAGGTCTGAGCCGATGTCAGAGAGGTGTCCAGACCGTACACCGGGCCCTGGAGCAGATAGTTGCGGGCATAGTCGGTCACGGGGTAGTTCCACCAGTAGAGGGCCGGACGTTTGATGCGGCTGTCGATGAATTCAAGTGTTTCGGGAGTGAGGTCGCTGCACACCACCGCGCCGGTCCAGAACACTTCGGCCTTCGGGTTGAGCTTCTCGCCATAGATGGCAAGCTGTCCTTTCGGACCCGGATTGGCCCAGAGCTGAGAGTAGTCGGTGGGGCATATCATGAGGTTGGTCACATCCCCTTTCTTCTCCACGAAGTCGCGGGTGAGGTCGTTGACCAGCTCGGCCTGACGGTTGGAGTCGGTGCCGATACCTTCGATGTCGTCAAAAAAGAGGGCGAACGATCTCACGCCGAGATCATACATCATGTCGAGTTTGCCTACGAGGCTGTCGTAGTCGGCCTTGTCCCAGCGTATGTCTTTGCCCGGATGGATGGCCCATACGAAGTTCACGCGGTTGGCTTTGCAGGCTTCCACAAGTTCATGTATCTGCTTGGCCTCCTGTTCGGGATAGGGCAGGCGCCAGTAGGGCGAGCTGTGATAGGGGTCATCTTTCGGGCCGTAGAGATAGTCGTTCATCTTGTTGCGGCCGTAGAAGTCGATCAGCGACAGCCTCACCTCGTGGCTCCACGGTGTGCCGTAGAATCCTTCCACCACGCCACGGTGGGGCAGGTCGGGATAGTCGGCGATGGTGAGGTAGGGCAGCGTATGGTTGGCTGCCACGGGGCTTTCTACAAGCTGGCGCAGGGTCTGTATGCCGTAGAAGGCGCCTTTGTCGTCGTAGCCGGTTATGGTCACTCCGTTCTTGTCCACTGTCAGGCGGTAGGCGCCCTCTTTGGCCTCTACCTTCTGCTTCTTAGCTGCTTTGGCGCCGGTGACGATGGTCAGGGTGGTGCCGTTCCACGATGTCGGGATCGATGCTTTCAGCAGATCGGCCTCATAGCGCTGGTCACCCTTGAGCTTGAAGCCGTCGGCAAAACCGAGAGTGCCGGTGCCGGTCGTTTCGAGGCTGTGGGGAGTGGGATTGATCACAATGCCTTTGTGGTCGAGCTTTTTGCCCGGAACGGCAAGATAGTTCTGCACCTCCTTGCGTTGCGACTGGAGGTCGAATGTGTCCTGTCCCCATGCCGGCACGATCGCTGCCATAGCCAGGGCTGTCAGGATTGACTTTCTGATGGTCATAGTACGAAAATGGTATTGATTTTTATTGTTTGATGTTCTGTCTGCGGCCACTGTTATGCGGCTTTACCGCAAAGTTACTGAATATCCGCGTATTTCGCAAGCACCGCCGCCGATTCATCACGATTCATCGCGGGGGCTGCGCGGTTTCGCTCCTCAGTGGCGGCGGTTGCGGGGGTGGTGGTCGAGTATCTCCTGCCGCAGGCGTGATCGGTCGAGGTGCAGGTATATCTCGGTGGTGGCTATGCTCTCGTGGCCGAGCATCTGCTGGATGGCGCGCAGGTTGGCGCCCCCTTCGAGCAGGTGGGTGGCGAAGGAGTGGCGTAGCGTGTGCGGCGAGATTGTCTTTGCGATCCCTGCGGCGGAGGCGAGGCGTTTTATGATGGTGAATATCATCTGGCGTGTCAGACGTGCGCCTCTGCGGCTCAGAAAGAGGTAAGGCTCTTCGCCTCGTTTTATCGGCAGGGCGGCGCGTTCGGGCATATATCCCTCGATCCATGCGAGGGCGGTGTCCGACACCGGCACAAGCCGTTCTTTCGAGCCTTTTCCCCTGATCACCAGATAGCCTTCGTCGGCATAGATGCGTCCTATCTCCAGATTGACCAGCTCCGACACGCGCAGGCCGCAGCCGTAGAGGGTTTCAATTATGGCATGGTTGCGCGTGGCCTCGGCGGTCGAGGGATCGATGGCGGCTATCATCGCGTCGATCTCCTCCACGCTCAGCACTTCGGGCAGATGTAGTCCTATGCTGGGAGTTTCGAGCAGTTGCGACGGATCGGTGGCCAGGAAATGCTCGGTGTGGAGAAAGCGGCAGAACGATCTCACCCCCGACAGGATGCGGGCCTGCGAGCGGGCGCTCACGCCGAGGTCGTGGAGTGCGGCGGCAAAGCTCTGCAGGTGCTGCAGGCTCAGATCGGAGAGGCTTATCGACTCTCCGGCAAGAAAATCGGTGAGTTTCTCCACATCCATGCGGTAGCTGATGCGGGTGTTCTCCGACAGTCCGCGCTCCAGACTGATGTGTGCCTCGTAGGTGTCGAGCAGACGTGACATGTCGGTTATGCGGCGCAGTTCGGTCATGTGTCGGTCAGATAGTCGGTGCGTGGAAGTATGTTTGAGTGTATCGAGATGGCGGCGCGGCGACCCTCGAACAGCATTCCGCATCCGGCATCGTCAAGCCGGCTGCGCATCGCCGCAATGTCGGAGGCAAACGACGCTCCTTTGACAGTCAGTTCTACCGCTTCGGCTTCGACCGGACGTCGGTTGAGCCGTCCGTGGCTGTGTCCGAGGCTGATGGCGCGGGCTATCGACGGATCGTCAGTGTGGCAGGTCACCTGTAGCGGCGACACGCACAGCGCCACGCGATAGGCCAGACGCTCCAGATAGCTGTCGAGCCTGTCATAGGCGTAATATGCGTCCTTCTGACGGAGCACTTCGGTGATAAAACGGTAGGCAAACGGCGAGTGCACACCGTTGCCGCGTCCGCGCCAGCGTCGCTTTATGGGGCGTTTGAGATGTTGAAGCATCGTTACCGCCGACCCTCCTGATCGGTCGGCGACGCGTCCTGGCGCGTGTCGCTCCGGCCAGAGATCACATGTTTTATACCGCCTGCTATCGCGGCTGCAAGAGCCAGATAGATCAGTATTATCGAAGCGTAGGCTGTGGCTGTGGTGGTCTTGAGCGAGTCGGGATCGAAGCGCATCTCTATCGTGTGGCTTCCGGCCGGAATACGCATGGCGCGCAGCAGATAGTTCACGCGGCCTATCTCGGCCTCCTGGCCGTCGATGGTGGCTTTCCATCCCCACGGGAAATAGACTTCGGAGAACACCGCGAGGCCACCCTGTGCCGACCGTGCATGGTAGGTCAGCCGGTTGGGGGCGTAGGAGGTTTCAAAAATGGTGTCGCCCGGAGTTTTCACGGTGGCTGTTTGGCCGAGCACATCCTTGAAGCGACGGTCGGCTACAGCCGTCTGTGCGGGATCTATTTCGGAGAGGGCTGCCATTTCGGCGTCGGCGCCATCCACGTATATCAGCGAGTCGGCTATCCAGGCGTTGCCGAGTGCATGGTCGTTGAGCACGGCCTCTCCCTGTCCGGTGATCACGTAGCGTGCGTTGAGCATGTCGAGCACTCTGAAGTCGGCCTCGCTCGGATTGCCGCTCAGCAGCGGCTGCAGATGACGGTCTATGAGATCCTGATAGCGGGTGAGCTTGGCGGCGTGATAGCCTCCTATGGCTTTGTGGTGATACGACGGATCGGCCTGCCAGAAGCGCTGCATGTCCATCACGCGATAGTTCATGGCCGTGTCGGCGAGGATAGCCCGGTCGGCGTCGCTGAGAGGAAACTGCGGAGCCATGGCGAGGCGTTTGGCCACAAAGCTTTCCGAGTCGACATAGCGTTTGTCGACGGTGAAGAGGTCAAGCAGCACTATTGCGCCGATCGCGCCGATAGCTACTCCGGCTTTCAGGCGGCCGCGCATGCACACCACAAGCACTATCGCGCCGGCGGCAACGATCATGAAACTGCGCAGTGCGTCGCCCGACACCATGGAGTTGCGTATCATTTCCACGGCGGCATAGATACGGGGATTCTCCAGGCTGAAATACTGCAGGGTGGCCTGATCGGCTCCTCCGGCCGAGAGGCTCTGCGAGATCATTGCGTCGATCTGGCGGTCGGAGCCGCCTATCGGTGAGCCGAAGATGCCCGGTATGAGTATGCCGGCGAGGCAGAGCGTCAGCACCGGAGCGAAGCTCCATATCATCGGACGCCTGAACCGATGCCATGCGTCGGGCGTGGTCAGCAGTTTCTGCAGAGCCATGACGGCGAGAAGCGGCATAGTGAATTCGGCTATCACGAGTATGCTCTCCACGGTGCGGAATTTGCTGTACATCGGCATATGGTCGATCATCAGGTCGGTGAGCCACATGCAGTTGCGGCCGAGAGCCAGAAGTATCGACAGCACGGTGAGCGCCAGCAGCGCCCATTTTATCGGGCCTTTGACTATGATGCAGCCGAGTACGAACAGCGCCACGATCAGTGCGCCCACATATACCGGGCCGTTTGTGCCTTCCGGTTCTCCGAAATACTGGCTCATATAGCCGAGATATTGCAGCTCCTGACGGTCTATCTCGCCCTTCGAGGCGAGGTCTTTGGCCTTGTCGGTGTCGGCGAGGGTGAGCATCTTGTTGCTCCCTTTCTCGGGCTTCATGGAAGCGCCACCTTTCAGGTCGGGTATCAGAAGGGTGAACGTTTCGGAGGTGCCGTAGCTGTACTGGGTTATGTAGTCGCGGTCAAGTCCTCCGCCGGTCGAGTTGGCGGCCGCGCCGGGCTGCGTCAGTTCGGTGTGGCCGCCGCGCATGGTTTCCTTGGAGTACTCATACGTGTTGTAGAGGCTCGGCAGGTTGGCGCCTGCGGCGATCAGTCCGGCTACGGCCAGCACTCCCGTGGCGGCAAGCCAGCGGCGAAGCTGATGTTTGCCTGCCGACCATATCAGTATGGCTATGGATATGCCGGCTATGACAAACATGAAGTAGTAGGTCATCTGCACATGGTTGGAGGCTATCTGCATCATGGCGAAGAAGGCCGTCATGGCGCCTCCGGCAAGATAGCGGCCTCGATAGCAGAGCAGCACGCCCGCTATCGTCGGCGGCACGTAGGCCAGAGTGACGAATTTCCATATATGGCCCGCGCCGATGATTATGATGAAATACGACGAGAAGCCGTAGGCTATGGCGCCTGTCAGAGCCAGATACCAGCGCATCTTCATGCTCAGCAGCAGTATGAAGAAGCCGATCATCATCATCGCCACCAGATTGGCGGGCGAGGGAAGTCCGAGGCCCATCAGGGTGTTGACCCAGCTTATCAGGGAGTTGGAGGGATACGACGGGGATATCTGGAATGTGGGCATGCCGGAGAAGAGCGAGTTGGTCCAGCGGGTGGTTTCGCCGGTGGCTTCATAAAACGCTTCCGCTTCATGGCCTATGGCAGCTCCCTGCTGCATGTCGTGCTGGCGCAGCACGTTGCCTTCGAGGGCGTCGGGATAGAAAAATGCCAGCGATATGGCGGCTATGGCCAGCAGCGACACTATGGTGCCGATAAAACTGCGCGAACGTAGAAATTGCTTGATTTGTTCCATGTTCTTTATGATTGGATCGGGGTGCTTTGCGGATTATTCGGTTGTGAGGAGTGGTGAGGCTTTAGCGTCGAGGAGCAGCGGAAGCGCTTCCGGGCCGAGGCAGAACAGTATGTCGAGCACGCTTATCTGTCCGGTCGCGGCCTGTTCCGTCGGTCTTACCTGCCAGTAGCGTTTTATGCTCAGGTCGGGAGTGTGATCGCAGAGCGAGTCGGGATGCGTTGCCTCGGCAGAGTGCCTTACTTCGGTCGGTAGGCCGAGCAGGCGACGTATGAGCCGGTCGAGATCGCCGTCGAAGTCGGTGAGTCGCCGTCCGGCGGCCTGCGGGCCGATTATCTGCCGGAAGTCGTCGACGTAGAACTCGAAGTAGGGTGTCCGTCCGTAGGTCGACTCAAGCGCCGTCAGGTGTTCGCTCCACCATGCGCCGTGGTCCGACACCACCACATCGTCCCATCTCGCGTCGGCACGGTGGGGCTTGACGGTCGGCACTGTCAGGGTGATCATGCCGTGGTTGCCGGGTATCGTGCAGCGGTGGGTCGATTTGAAGCGCTTGTTATATCTCAGGCCGTCGGCTATGCACACTGCCTCATGGCGCGCCATCGAGGCATAATATGAGGCCGGGCCGCAATACTGCGGCGGATAGAGCGGAGTGTTCATTTCGGATTGGCGCTGCGGAATATCCGGTTCCAGCGTATGCCGCCGCTAAGCAGGCCTTTGTCCTTGTCGAGCGAAAGCAGTATCATCATCGGCTTGCCCACTATATGATCTTCAGGCACGAAGCCCCAGTAGCGCGAGTCGAGCGAGTTGTCGCGGTTGTCGCCCATCATGAAATAGTAGTCCATGTCGAAGGTATAGCTGTCGGCGGGTTTGCCGTCGATATATACCGTGTCTGACTCGTCGATGTAGGCGTCGTGATGCCCCTCGTAATTGCGTATGCAGCGGTTGTAGATCTCCCAGTTTTCCCTTGTAAGGGGTATGGTGGCGCCGCGGCGGGGTATCCAGA
>JAIDKJ010000155.1 GCA_029051835.1 Paramuribaculum sp.
CCCGGCAGCGACGGAGCGCTTCCCGACAGGCAGATACTCGACTCGATTGCATCGCACAGCGATCTTTGGCACCAAAGAATCGTAAGCGTCGCCACCCTCGCGCTGATTCGCCAGGGACAGACGGCCGACACGCTCCGGATAGCCACCCGGCTGCTCGGCCACAAACACGACCTCATACACAAAGCCACGGGCTGGATGCTCCGGGAAGTCGGCAAGAAAGATACCGACTGCCTGCTCGGATACCTTGAATCGCACTTCAGGGATATGCCGCGCACAGCTCTGCGATACGCCATAGAGCGGCTGCCCGAACCACAACGCCTTTACTGGCTAAAAAGACAATAACCACTATTCACATCATATCATGAATATCGAAGAGGTCAGGGAATACGGCCTGTCACTGCCCCACGCCACGGAACGCTGTCCGTTCGGCCCCGACACACTGTCGCTTGAAATCGGCGGAAGAATATTCTGCCTCATGACGCTTGACAACCAGTGGGAATTCTACAATCTCAAGGCCGATCCGGATTTTGCCATCGAACTGCGCGACAGATATGTCAGCATCCGCCCCGGATACCACATGAACAAACGTCACTGGATATCGGTAGACTTTCATGGCGATGTTCCCGACACGATCCATCGCGAACTCATACTCCACTCCTATCGGCAGGCAGCCATGAAACTGCCGCGCAAGATACGCGAACAGCTCTCAATCATATGACATGACTCCCATGCCGGATCGACAAAATAATCCCGCAGGGTCAGTTCTACTAAAAAATTCTGAAATTATTTCGACAGCATTATCGACAGTATCTCGCGGTCGGTCTGCGCCATACCCTGAAGGCCTATACGCGTAAGATTGTCAATCGAACGGTCGACATCCTCGTCGACAATACCTTCGAGCGGACTTACCGAAGCATCCTCCATAGCCATCAGAGCCGCATATACGGCCGTCGAAACCCCCGAAGTCACTTTGAGGGCGCAACTGGGCTTGGCACCGTCACATATCATTCCGGTGAGATTGCCCACCATATTTTTCACCGCGTGACACACCTGACGATAACCGCCACCCATCAGAAGCGTCAGGCCGCACGACGAGCCGGTGGCCGCAACGACACACCCGCACAACGCCGACAGGCGTCCGAGTTTCTGCTTGATGTATATGACTGTCAGGTGGCTCAGAGCAAGCGCACGCAGCATATCGTCATCCGACTTGCCGTTTTCTCTGGCAAACACCACTACCGGCACTGTAGCCGATATGCCCTGATTGCCACTGCCCGAATTGCTCATCACCGGAATCATGGCTCCGCCCATACGTGCGTCACATGCCGCCGCAGTCAGCGCCACGATATGCGTGAACTGCGTGTCGCCCATTATCTTAGCGCCGTGATTACCGCCCAATATTTTGCCCAATGCATGACCGTAATTACCCTCGATAGATATTCTGGAGGCGGCCAGATTGAGCTTCGACGCTTCAAGAAGGAAGCCAAGCTCGTCGAGCGGAGTGGGCGTGGCAAACTCATAGACCGTTTCGAGTGTCAGCC
>JAIDKJ010000156.1 GCA_029051835.1 Paramuribaculum sp.
GCCATGGGGATGGTGCAGGAGGGCATTCCGGCGGCGTAGGGGGCTATCTCGTATTGCTGGTAGATGACGTCAAGTCCGCGCGGGGTCAGGACCGGTCCTGCGGCGGGGAGCTGTATCTCCGAGGGGCTGACAAGGAGCATGTCGGCGAAGGCCTCGCTGGTCGACACCTCGAAGTACTGCTCCATGAGAGCGCGGCGTATCATGTCGAGGAGTTCGGCCTGCCTGCCCGTGGCGATCAGGTCGTCCCACGATATCTGCCGGCCGGAAGGGAGGGCAAAGAGAGCCGGGATGAAGTAGGCCGATCCGTGGGCGCCTCCGACAAAAGTGTAGCCGCTGAAGCCGAGCGTGGCATAGGTCGGTGTGATAGCCACGGTGTCGGCCGAAAATTCAAAGGTATATAACATGCCTACCTGATCAGGGATGTCGGACTTGAGGTCGACAAAGTCGCGTCGCGACATTGCGAGCAACGAATCGGCCACTTCGCGCGCCATTGCCGGCATCGAAGCCGCTCCGGTGACGGTGAAAGCTTTGGGCGTTTGCTCTGTGGCTGCGGAGGCCGACATGACGTCGGCGATCCACTGACGGATGGAATCGGACGCGGCATCGTCGGCCACGGGGTAAACGAGTCGTATTCTGACGTATGCCTGCGATCCTTCACTGCTTACGGAGTCAACGATGTTGAGCGAATCGAGCGGCATGGAAACCGATGCGGCGGAGGCCGTACCACGCTGTCCGCAGCCGGCAAGGATGGCTGTCATGGCAAGCGCGGAAATAATCAGATGGCGGTAGAAGTTCATTTGTTAGTGTGAATTAAATATTAAGTAACTCTTAAAAATTAGTTGATATCATTATACTTAAGTAACTCTTAAAAATTAGTTTATATCGTTATGTTTACCAGTTACTCACGCATACTGCGGTGCTTTTTTGTTTTATTCGGCGCTTTTTGCTTTCATCCTCAGTTGTGTAGCTCGCTACACGCCTTCGGCTTCAAACAAAAATCACT
>JAIDKJ010000157.1 GCA_029051835.1 Paramuribaculum sp.
TTTCGGAACTTTTGTCGCGACGCGCTGAAGCACCTCGTCGTCACACCGCATCACGGTATATGCCTCGAAATTGACCGAACGGCATATCTGCCGGGCACCCGACTGCGACATCCCCCGCCAGTTCTGAAACGAAGTCGATACAAGCGTATAGGGCGGAAGAGTCACTATGGTGTTGTCCCAGTTTCTTACTTTCACTGCCGTCAGCGACACATCCGTCACTATGCCGTTGGCAATCGTCGACGGCACCACTATCCAGTCGCCAACATGGAGCATATCGTTGTTCGACAGCTGTATGCCTGCCACGAATCCGAGTATCGTATCCTTGAATATCAGCATAAGCGCGGCGGCAAACGCACCGAGTCCGGCCAGAAACGCGCCGGGAGTCTTGCCCAAAAGCAGCGAGCCCACTATGACAGCCACTATGATCCACACAATCCCTTTGCCCACATTGAGCACGCCCTTAAGCGGAAGGTTGTTGGTGTTCTCTTTCTGATCAAACCGCGTCCACACGAATGTCAGAACGGCACATACCGCCATAGCCACCACTACCACCGTGTAGATATACAGCGCCAGACGGAAAAGGCGCAGCATCGGTGAACTCGTGTCGAAAGCAAACGGCAGAAGAGCCAGCACCACAAGAGGAGGGATCACATGGCTGCACTTTGTCAGCAGATGCTGCTCCAGCATGAGCCTGCCGGTGGCACTGTCGCGAAGCCTCACGAAACGCTTGGCCACAAACAGTATGCAGCGCCTGACTATCCAGCCGACCAGCAACGCCACAAGCACGATTACAATCACATAGACCCACTCTTCAACACCTTTGGCCCTTTCGAGGCCGAGATGATCCAGAAGCCGGTCGATATGCGTCAGAAGCCATTGCGCGGCCTCATGCGTAGGAATGATATCTGCTAACATAAGTCGATACAGTGATTGATGTTGAAACTGACACTGTACCAACACTCCGGCCGCCGGGAATGTTCTCACCCAGCATAGCAATCTTTCACCGCCCGCAATGCCGGCGGAAACTGACCGGCCCTACCGCGCTTTAACTTTTAATATTAATTAAACACGAGTTTTTGCTAAAATTATGTAATTTTGCAGCGCGTTAATAAATAATCTAATAAGTTTCAATCATGGCAGATTTCAATCAGGCCGCACCGCTCGGCTTTGTAGACGCGGTCAAACGTGTGATCAACAAATATGCAGACTTCAAGGGACGCGCATCGCGCGCCGAATTCTGGTGGTGGACGCTCGGATGCGCCGCCGTATCGGTAGTGCTCAGCATCCTCGCCGCAATCACCGGATTCAAGCTCTTCCAGATGATCTCCGGACTCTTCTCGCTCGCAGTGCTCGTGCCCACACTGGCCGTTAGCTGGCGCCGTCTCCACGACACAGGCCGTGCCGGAGGATGGTGGTTTATCAACTTCATCCCCGCTGTAGGCCTCATCATCTTCATCGTATTCTGCGCCGCACCGTCAGAGCCGCAGGCCAACCGTTTCGGCGAAGTTCCCGCCAACTGATCTTGACGGGTGATCGATCACCCGCGCAACCGCGACCGGCACCTTATCTGGTGCCGATCTCACGTATAGCTCCCGTCTGCGCGTCAAACACCACGTAGGCGGGAGCCTTTTTGTCGGTGAACATATCCGGATCTATACCGAACACGATTCCATACTGGGCTATGTCAGCCTCCACATCGGCCATCACCTCGCCCTCCACTTCCACCTGGAGCGAAGCCGAGCCGGGCACACGATAAGCCAGCCCGCCCTTCGGGAAACGTTTCTCCTCACCCTTTTCATTGACAGGTATCTTGCCTTTGGCAATCACATTCACCGAAAGATTCACGGGCATACCCGACAGATCGTCGGCATCGACCGGACCGTCGGTAAGCGACACACGGCCTACGGTCACCGTGCGGCTGTCATCCGCCCCGTCGGGCACATACGAGTAGGTGCGCACCGATGTCGACACCTGCTTTGTGCCTGTAAACATCGCCGTCAGCGCATCCTCCTGCTGCTGCAGATTGGCCAGAACGAGTTTCAGACCCTCGCCGTCGGTAGGCGCCTGATCGGCATTGCCCGACACTATGTCGCTGCGGCTCTGCCTCAGTTCGTAAATG
>JAIDKJ010000158.1 GCA_029051835.1 Paramuribaculum sp.
TTGCTATAGTGTTCAATCAGGGATGTTTTATAACCGGTCTTGGCATGACCTCGCCGACCAACGCATCCATTATTACAACAAGCATGCCACTGTGGGCTATGTTACTTGCAGCGTTTTTCCTCAAGGAGCCGATCACCGGAAAAAAGGTCATGGGTATCGCTTTGGGAGCTTTCGGAGCAATAATGCTGATTGTCGGCAGCAGCGCTTCGGCCGGTAGCGGTTCGGAGAGCGCATCTTCAATATATGGTGATCTGATAGTGATGGCTGCGCAATTAAGCTACGCTCTATATTTCGTGCTTTTCAAAGACTTTGTCACACGATATTCTCTCATAACTACCATGAAGTGGATGTTCACATTCGCTTTCATATGTCTGATCCCGTTCTCGGCGAGTGCCATCTCGGCAACCCGGTGGAGCGACGTTACGGCTATGGAGTGGGCAGCTTTGGCTACTGTCGTGATCGGAGCGACATTCATAAGCTATATTCTTGTCGTTGTCGGCCAGCGCAGGCTTCGTCCTACCGTGGCCGGAATGTATAATTATATTCAGCCTCTTGTCGCCTGCATCGTGGCTATACTATGGGGGATGGATTCGTTCGGAATATCTAAGGCATTTGCCATAGTGTTGATTTTTACAGGTGTATTTCTGGTGACCATCAGCCGCAGCAGGGCTGAGATGAATGGGCAGAAAGCCCGGTCAACACAATCTTAAAAGTGATAGCGCAAAAATATTAAAACAACAATGAATTGAATAAAATGAGTATGAAACTCCGAAACATCTGGGTGCCTGTGGCGCTTGTCGCAGTGGCTCTTAGCGCGTGTCAGCGTTCTGACACAGCCACAACAGCTGCATCAGCCGAATCCACGGCCGATGGCAAGAATGCCGTGATTGAAACCATCATGAACCGTCGCAGTATCCGCGACTATCAGGAGCGGGCTGTATCTCGCGATACGATGGCGCTTATAGCCGAGTGTGGCATCAACGCACCCAACGCCATGAATAAACAGGATTGGGAAATACGCATAGTTGACAATCCTGAATTCATTAACGGAGTGACACGGCTATTTGTGAAAGAGAATCCCCAAATGGCAGAGGATCCGAAATTCCGCAATATGTTCCGCAATGCCCCTACAGTAGTATTTATAGCCGCTCCCGACAATGGCTATTCGGGCGTCAACTGCGGACTCTTGGGAGAAAACATGATTCTCGCTGCATGGTCGATGGGCATCGGCTCCTGCTGTCTCGGTGGGCCTGTAGCCTTCATGAAGTCGCAGCCTGCAGCCGATTATCTGGCTCAGCTCAATTTCTCCGAAGGATATACGCTGCTTTATGCTATAGGATTCGGATTCCCGGCTGAAACTCCTGAGGCAAAGCCGCGCGACAAGGCGAAGATACGGTTCGTGGATTAAATGAAGCGATTTTTATCAATAGCAGTCGAATATATCAGATCATTGTCATTCCGTACCGGCGTTGTCGTTGCTGCAATCTGTGTGGTCTGTTACGGCATATCTTTCGCACAGATGCTATTGCCTGTCTCAACAATGGCCAAAGGCGTGCTTTGGTTTGTGTTCTTCGGGCTTGCAAAGACATGTCAGTATACAGCAGTGCTTATCCTCGGAAAAGCCGGTATAGAACGTCTGCGCAAAATCTTCAAAGCATATAGATCCGATGTAGGCAGCCGTTGAATTAGAGTGTGTTTTAATATCACTGCTATTCACTCAAAGAGGATTTTCGGAGCGGTTTTCGTAAGTTGAGGAGGGAGTGATGCGGGCATCGTGACCGATGAAACTTGAAAAAAAACTCCCGAAAAGACCATTGAGAAGATGGAAAAGTCCGAAGATAATATCTGTGTGTTAAATTCAGATAGCTTATTACTGCTGCCCTAAAAGTGTAACGTATTGGCCAATAACCGCTGTGTCGTAATTGAAATTAATAGATTGCACCCCAAAAGTTTTGTGTCTGACTTTTGGGGTGCAATTCTATTTTATTTGAAAGGCGCAGCGCCTTGATTCTTTGTTGCTGGCTTTGATGTCAGGTCATGAAAACGTCACGTCCTTTCCGAAGGGAAACAGTGCAAGCCGCATAAGCTTGAAGTGCTGCATTCCGAAAGGTATTCCTACAATGGTGATGCAGAAAATCACCCCCCAAAGCAGATGGGTAAGCGCTATGGCCACGCCGCCCAGAAACCACCAGATGACATTCATCACTCCGGCGAGGCAACCCGATGGCCATCCGCTGCTTTTGGCAGCAGTGCCGAACGGCCACAATGCCACCGCAGCAAGTTTCAGGGTCTGCAGCCCGAACGGTATGCCTATGATTGTCACCATCATGCAGATACTCGATACTGCATATTCGATGGCGATCATCAGTCCACCGAACACTACCCATATGATATTCAGGATGATATTCATATCACTCCCACTCGATTGTCGACGGCGGCTTGGAGGAGATGTCGTAGGTGACGCGGTTCACTCCCTTGACCTTGTTGATGATCTTGTTGGACACCTCGGCGAGGAAATCGTAGGGGAGTCGTGCCCAGTCGGCGGTCATGGCATCGGTCGATGTGACGGCGCGCAGAGCCACGGCGCGTTCGTAGGTGCGTTCGTCGCCCATCACTCCTACGCTTTGCACCGGGAGGAGTATCACTCCCGCCTGCCATACGGAGTCGTAGAGGCCATGGTCGCGCAGACCCTGTATGAATATGGCGTCGGCTTCCTGCAGCACGGCCACCTTTTCAGGGGTGATGTCGCCGAGGATTCTGACGGCCAGACCCGGACCCGGGAACGGGTGGCGGCTGATGAGATGTTCGGGCATTCCGAGCTGGCGTCCGACGGCGCGCACCTCGTCCTTGAAGAGCAGACGCAGGGGTTCGCACAGCTTCAGGTTCATTTTTTCAGGCAGGCCGCCCACATTGTGGTGGCTCTTGATCGTGGTGCCTGTGATCGAAAGCGATTCGATGCAGTCGGGATATATCGTGCCCTGACCGAGCCACTTCACGTCGGCAAGTTTATGGGCTTCCTCGTCAAACACATCGATAAATCCCTTGCCTATGATTTTGCGCTTCTTTTCGGGATCGGTCACTCCGGCCAGTTCGCTGAAAAACTTGGCGGATGCGTCGACACCGATCACGTTGAGGCCAAGTCCCTCATAGTCGCGCATCACGTCGTTGAACTCATTTTTGCGGAGCATGCCGTGGTCAACGAATATGCAGGTGAGGTTCTTGCCGATAGCCTTGTTGAGAAGCACTGCTGCTACCGAAGAGTCTACTCCGCCGCTCAGGCCGAGCACCACCTTGTCGTCGCCGAGCTGCTCCTTGAGCGATGCTACGGTCGATTCGATGAACGATGCCGCGTTCCAGTCGCACTTCGAGCCGCAGATACCTTTCACGAAGTTGGAGAGCAGCTGCATGCCGCATTCGCTGTGGTACACTTCGGGGTGGAACTGCACGCCCCACACTTTTTCTTCTTTCGAACGATAGGCGGCCACGGGCACGTCAGCGGTCGAGGCTATGATCTCAAACTTGTCGGAGATGCCGGTAATGGTGTCGCCATGGCTCATCCACACCTGGCTTCCCGGACGGATGTCGCGGAGCAGAGGGTCGGACTCGTCGACATATTCGAGCCGTGCGCGGCCATACTCGCGGCTTCCTGCCGGCTCCACCTTGCCTCCGTTGGTGTAGGCGATGAACTGTGCGCCGTAGCATATTCCCAGAATAGGAAGACGCCCCCAGATCGACGACAGGTCGGTACGGAACGCTTTTTCGTCATACACTGAGAAGGGCGAGCCGGAGAGGATGACTCCTATCACTGACTCATCGCCGTGGGGAAATTTGTTGTAGGGTACGATCTCGCAGTAGGTATTCAGCTCACGCACACGGCGTCCGATGAGCTGTGTGGTCTGTGATCCGAAATCGAGGATTATGATCTTTTCCTGCATAAGGATTGGTGTAAAAGAGTTATCGCTTTGGTGTATGTTGCAAAATTACGCATTTTTTGTCATCGCACCACCGTGAGTGGCGCTGTTTTTGACCCGTGATGCTCTCATTTGAGGCGAGCAAGCTGTTTTTTGGGCGCTACCACCCATATGATGTCGTGCGGCTCAAACATGGTCGACGCCACGGGGGTGATGAATTCTCCGCCGCGGTCTATCGCCACAAGCAGGGTGGAGTAGTCCTTGCTCAGCCGGGCCTCTCCGACGGTCTTTCCGGCCAGTGGCGACGATTCGGAGATCTGTACCGTCGTCATCTTGAAGTCGTGGGTCGACGCTCCGGCTGATTCGTTGCAGTCCGATGCCTCTACGATGGGCAGCAGTGTCTGTATCTCTTCGTCGGTGCCTATCACGCCAAGCACGTCGCCGGGAAATATGCGGGTGTCGCCCGACGGCACGGGCAGCACCTGCGCTCCACGCTGTATGTTGGCTATGCTGACGCCGTATTTGCGCCGCAGGTCGGAGTCCTGAAGGCGCTCGCCCACAAAGGGACAGTCGTAGCCTACGGTCATGAAAGCCATATGAAGATTGCCCACGACGTTGTTGCGTCGCCCGCTGCGTCGCAGTTCACGCTCGTTGAGATTGTCGATAAACCGTGATTCGATGCCCCGCATGCGGCGCCTGACGTTGCGCGAGAAACCGAATACCAGCAGCATGAATATGAATATTCCGAATATGAATCCCACGGCCACGGAGAAGGTCAACGACAGGGTATATCTGATTATCGCCAGACCG
>JAIDKJ010000159.1 GCA_029051835.1 Paramuribaculum sp.
CTATCGCCGACAAGCTGATACCTCTGTGCGAGGCTTGCGGCTGCGACATCTGCAAGACCATTCTCGACCTGAAGCATTATATCGTGAAGCGTTCGCACTGGATCATAGCCGGCGACGGAGCTTCGTACGACATCGGCTTCGGCGGTCTGGACCATGTGCTCGCAAGCGGTAAGAACATCAATGTGCTGGTAGTCGACACGGAGGTTTACTCCAACACCGGCGGCCAGGCTTCGAAGGCTACTCCGGTGGGCGCTATCGCCAAGTTTGCCGCCAGCGGCAAGCGTATCCGCAAGAAGGACCTCGGCCTGATAGCTTCGACCTACGGCTACGTATATTGCGCTCAGATCGCAATGGGTGCCGACCAGGCTCAGACTCTGAAGGCTATCCGCGAGGCGGAGGCTTACGACGGACCGTCGCTGATCATCGCCTACGCTCCCTGTATCAACCACGGCATCAAGGCCGGCATGGGTCACTCGCAGCTTGAGGAGCAGAAGGCCGTTGAGTGCGGTTACTGGCACCTGTGGCGCTACAACCCCGCTCTCGAGGAGTCGGGTCAGAACCCCTTCACTCTCGACAGCAAGACTCCCGACTGGGATAAGTTCGAGGACTTCCTCAAGGGTGAGGTGCGCTATGCGTCGCTCGCCAAGCAGTATCCTGCAGAGGCTTCCGAGCTGTTCTCGGCCGCCAAGGCCAACGCCCAGTGGCGCTACAACAACTATCGCCGTCTGGCCCAGCAGCAGTGGGGCGTCGATCCCGAAGTCGGCAACCTGCCCAAGTGAATACGGCTGCCGTCTGAGTTCTGACGGACAGTTTTCTCAATAAAACATGTGTGCCATATGTCCTGCATATGCGGGGTATATGGCACACCTCTTTTTTGTGGATTTGGTGGGAAGCGGGAAAATTCCTACCTTTGCGGTGTGTTGTCCTCCGGCGGCGTGCGATGCTTCGCGCCGAGATGCAATGCTTTGAAGTAAAACCAATTTAATCAGTCTTGGATATAGATCCTTTACCAGCTATGGCCGACTCGCTCGGAGCGGTTCTGTCGGCCTTGCAGCTCAATTTTCCGGCCAATTTCGGCCTCGACCAGATGGTGGCCCTTGTGGTGGCCTTGTGTGCTTTGATGATCTCCGGTTTCGTATCGGGCAGTGAAATTGCGTTTTTCTCTCTGACTCCGCAGCAGTGCGACGAGCTGGAGGAAACTCCCCGCGGCCAGAGCGTGCTGGCCATGATAGAGAATCCCGAGCGGCTTCTGGCCACGATTCTGATCGCCAACAATCTGGTCAATGTGACCATCGTAATACTCTGTAATTATGCTCTCGGCCCTGTGTTTCAGGGTATGGCGGCATGGATGAGTTTTCTGTTGCAGACCGTCATACTGACGGGCATGATATGGCTGTGCGGCGAGATTCTTCC
>JAIDKJ010000016.1 GCA_029051835.1 Paramuribaculum sp.
ATATGACCCAGCCTGTTTATGTAGGCACCGATGTGGTCGACGCTTCCGATCTCGTCAAGAAGAAACTCGGCATAGTGAAGTAATATTCTCCATCCGGGTTAAAAAGAATATGGCGCTGTGTCGAAATCCTGAATTTTGACACAGCGCCTTTGTATTGCGAGTCGGTTTTTAACTTATATGATTTGATTATGGATGCTGTGATAACTGATGCCGGACCTATCGGGGTGTTTGACTCGGGCTACGGAGGCCTGACGATACTCAAGGAGATAAGGCGGCAACTGCCGCAGTATGACTATGTGTATCTTGGCGACAACGCCAGGGCGCCATACGGTCCGCGCTCGTTCGATATCGTCTATCGGTTTACGCTTGAGGCTGTGAGGTTTCTTTTCAGTCGTGGCTGCCGTCTGGTCATACTGGCGTGCAATACGGCTTCGGCCAAGGCGCTCAGGACTATCCAGCAGAACGATCTGCCGCAGATCGATCCGTCGCGCAGGGTGCTCGGAGTGATACGCCCCACGGCTGAGGCTATAGGCCGGCTGACCTCAACAGGCCATATCGGCGTGCTCGGTACGGTAGGCACGGTCAGTTCGCAAAGCTACGACATGGAGGTGGAGAAGCTTTATCCGGGCTACAGAGTGACGTCGGAGGCATGCCCGATGTGGGTGCCTCTGGTGGAGAATATGGAGGCCGATGGCGACGGTGCGGATTATTTTGTCGACAAGTATGTAGGTCGTCTGCTCGATGGCAATGAGTCGCTCGACACGATAGTGCTCGCATGCACCCACTATCCGCTTCTTTACGGCAAGATCCGCAGGCGGGTGCCCGACGGGATCCGGGTGGTGTGTCAGGGCGAGATCGTGGCCGATAGCCTCAGGGATTATCTCGTGCGGCATCCGGAGATAGAGAGCCGCTGCCGGCGTGGCGGCACATGCGAGTATCTGACTACGGAAAATCCCGAGAAGTTTGTCGATCTTGGCCGGGTGTTTCTCAACGAGGATGTCAGGGCCGTGCATGTCGATATCGACTGAACATTATGGCTTTTAGATCCTTTTAGTTAATAAAGCGACTCATTGACGGGTCGGGTATCATAAAGCAACTCTACAAGATCATGAAACTTTCGGGACGCAGACAGAGCAGCAACATAGAGGACCGCCGGCGCAGTGGCGGCAAGGTGGCTGCGGGCGGCATCGGCGCCGTAATAGTGGCGGCGCTGATAGCCTGGATTTCGGGCGGCAATCCGCTCGAAGTGGTGATGGGCAATGCCGGACAGCTTCTCGGCGGCGGTGCGTCGCAGCAGCAGGAGTATGTGCCCGACAGTCAGGATGAGGAGCTGGAGCAGTTTGTCAGCACTATCCTTGCCGGAACGGAGGACGTGTGGACTGAAGAGTTCCGTCGCCGCGGGCTGACTTATGAGCCGCCGAAGCTGGTGCTGTTCAACGGTTCGGTGCAGAGCGGTTGCGGTGGCGCCACGTCGCAGACAGGGCCGTTCTATTGCTCTGCCGACGAGTCGGTGTATATCGATCTGAGTTTTCTCAAGGAGATGCGTCAGACTATCGGCGCCGGTGGCGATTTTGCCTTTGCCTACGTTATAGCCCATGAGGTGGGCCACCATGTGCAGAATCAGCTCGGCATTCTCAGCCGGGCGCATGATCAGATGAGTCGTCTGAGCAAGGCTGAGGCCAATAAAGTAAGCGTGCGTCTGGAGCTTCAGGCCGATTATCTGGCCGGAGTGTGGGCACACAACGACAACAAGCGGTTCAATTCGCTTGAGGAGGGCGATCTGGAGGAGGCTCTCGACGCGGCCATGAAGATCGGCGACGATTACCTGCAGAAGCGCGCGCAGGGCTATGCCGTGCCCGAATCGTTCAATCACGGCACTTCGGATCAGCGTAGCCGCTGGCTGCGGAAGGGCGTGACCGAGGGAACGATCGAGGGTGGCGACACATTCAGTCCGGCATACTCGTCGCTGTGACGACGGGATTTATGTGTCAGAAATGTAATTATGATTCACTCAAAATCGCTCGCAGCTGTTTTTTGCGAGTTACACGACAGATCATAAACCAATTGTTTTGCATATTATGATGTATCGCTTGTCGAGGACCGTTCTGCCGTTGTTTGCAGCCTTTGTGCCGGCAGCGGCTATGGCTTCACCTGATGGCTTGGTTATTAACGAGATAATGCAGTCCAATATAGAGTGTATAATGGACGATCTCAATGAATTTCCCGACTCATGGGTGGAATTATACAATAGCGGCAGTGTGGCAGTAGACCTTTCTGCTTATAAGATAGGTCTGAAGTCGGAGAAGAATGCTTACCGTCTGCCTGAAATAAAAGTCGGACCAGGTGAGAAGGTGCTGGTATATTGCGACAAATCGGCAACCGGGTTGCATACCGATTTCCGGTTGGAGTCGGGTTCGGGTGGGGCGCTCTATCTTTATCGCGATGGTATGGAGGTGGATGCCCTTGTCAAGATTCCGAAAATGCCATCGCCCGACATAAGTTACGGAAGGTCGTCAGACGGTGGGGATGTGTGTGGGTTTCTTCCATACGCCACTCCCGGGAAACCAAATCCAGGAGTGATAGCGAAAGGAGTGCTTGGCTCGCCTGTCTTCTCGCATCCCGGACGTGTTGCCGCGACAACTCTGACGCTTCATCTGTCGGTCCCTGAAGGGGAGCCGCAGGGCACCGTGATACGGTTTACTACTGACGGCTCGGAGCCGACATCATCTTCGCGGCTTTATGCAG
>JAIDKJ010000160.1 GCA_029051835.1 Paramuribaculum sp.
CACTGACAACTGGAGCTTCGGCAACGTGCGCTCGCTCAACTACTTTATCATCAATGCTGAGAAAGCTATCGAAGCCGGTGAAGTGTCCGATGTCCCGGCAGAAGTCAATCAGGCTCTCGGCGAGGCATACTTCTTCCGCGCCTACACCTACTGGGCCAATTACAGCAGCCTCGGCGACTGGCCTATCAACGACGAAGTGCTCCCCAACGACAAGGAGTATCTCCTTGAAGCCTCGGTGCGTCAGCCCCGCCACAAGGTGGCCCGTCACATCCTTGCCGACCTCGACAAGGCGCTCACTCTCCTTCCCGAGGAATCGCCCTATAAAAAGAACGGTCTGACTATTGACTGCGCCAACCTTTTCCGTTCGCGTGTGGCCCTCTTCGAAGGCACATGGCTCAAATACCACAAGGGCACAGCCCTCGTGCCCGGCGGACCCGGATGGCCCGGCAAGCAGGAACTGCTCGGCGACTTCAATATCGACACCGAGATCGCATTCTTCCTCGGCGAGGCCATGAAATCGGCCAAAGCCGTAGGCGACAAGTATGTCAACAATCTCGTTGTCAACACTGACGCCCCCGAAGGCATGACTGCCGGCTTTACCGAAGCCAACCCCTACTACTGCATGTTCTCGGCCGACAACTCCGGCGACTACTCTGAAGTGCTTCTGTATCGTGCCTACAATCTGTCTTTGAGCGGTGGCATACAGATTCAGGCTCAGTTCCAGAAAAACGCCGGCGGTACAGGCTGGACTCGCGGCATGGTCAACTCCTTCCTGATGCGCAACGGTCTGCCCATCTACGCCAACGGCTCGGGCTACGATCCCGCATGGGAGAACCAGGGCGTTTCGGCCACAATACAGGGCCGCGACTCGCGTCTGACCATCTTCACAAAGGGCGACGGCTCTGTCATCTCGCTCGGTCTTGACGGCAACTCGCCCAACATCTACAACATGAACTGGCTCTTCAGCGCTGACAACACCACCCGCTGCCCGACAGGCTACGCTGTCAAGAAGGGTCAGGGATATGACTACAAGCAGGCGCAGGGCAACCTCCAGTCGACCACAGGCTCGATCGTATTCCGTGCAGCCGAAGCGCTCCTCAACTACATGGAGGCATGCGTAGAGTCGACAGGATCTATCGACGGAACAGCCGACTCCTACTGGCGCGCACTCCGCGACCGTGCTAAAGTCGACAACGACTACAACAAGACCATCGCTGCCACCAACATGAGCGAGGAGGCTAAGGGCGACTGGGGCGCATACTCCCACGGACAGCTCGTCAACACCACCATCTACAACGTTCGCCGCGAGCGCCGCAACGAGCTGTGCGCCGAAGGCCTGCGCCTGATGGACGTTCGCCGCTGGTGTGCTCTCGACCAGATGATCGCCACTCCCTATATCATCGAGGGCGTCAAGTACTGGGGCACTGTCTACAACGATCCCGCAAGCCCGTTGTGCATCAAGAATGCCGAAGGCGAGTTCTATGATCCTGTTGTTGATCCCGACTCTGACGATGCCAACATGTCGGCACGCGCCGACGGCGACTACGTTCGTCCTTATCAGATCCGCAAGGCCAACAACCTCGTGTGGGACGGTTACACCTTCACCCGCGCACACTACCTGTCGCCTATCGGCCACAACGTGTTCGTCTACGCTTCGCCCGACAAGGATGTGGCAAACTCCTACGTTTACCAGAATCCCGGATGGCCCACCGAAGCAAACCAGGGTGCCAACAACCTTGACTGATCCCCTGACATAAAGGGCAGCTTAAGCACACCCCTGACACTCTCAGGCTCCAAGCTTAAAGAACCCCGATCCAACTTAAGCATCAACCCCTGATCCAACTCAGGCTACTCTAAGCATAAGTTTTATAAATTGAGTGAGGCGGCAGACTCGTTGAGAGTCTGCCGTCTCTGTCTTTACA
>JAIDKJ010000161.1 GCA_029051835.1 Paramuribaculum sp.
CAACGACACGCGCAATCTGATGTATTATCTAAAGGTCTATTTCCCGACCAAGCGCGATTACATCATGTCGTCGCTCGACTATATCATACCGGCGTTTATAATGACGTTTGTGCTGCTGGTGGTATTTGTCATCACTATCTATCTGATATTCCGTCAGAAGAAGCTGACTGATATGAAAAACGATTTCATCAACAACATGACGCATGAGTTCAAGACCCCCATATCGACTATATCGCTTGCCGCGCAGATGCTCAACGACGGCTCGGTGCGCAAGTCGTCGAATATGCTTGAACATATATCCAACGTCATCAACGACGAAACAAAGCGCCTTCGGTTTCAGGTGGAGAAAGTGTTGCAGATGTCGATGTTCGAGCGTCAGAGAGCCACTCTCAAGCTTCAGGATGTTGATGCCAACACCATCGTCGAGAATATTATCCACACCTTCAAGATCAAGGTGGAGAAATATGGCGGCCATATCGAGGCTGTGCTTAAGGCGGAGCAATCGATTATACATGTCGACGAGATGCATTTCACCAATGTGATTTTCAATCTGCTCGACAATGCCGTCAAATATCGTCGCGAGGATGAGTCGCTCAGGCTCACGGTGAGCACGCGCGATGTGTCGGGCGGACGTCTTGAGGTCACTGTGGCCGACAACGGCATAGGCATCCGTCGTGAGGATCTGAAGAAGATATTTGAGAAATTTTATAGAGTGCCAACAGGCAACCTGCATGATGTGAAAGGTTTCGGACTCGGTCTGGCCTATGTCAACAAAATGGTCAGGGAGCTTGGCGGCCAGATAACGGTGGAGAGCGAACTCGGGCAAGGCACCCGATTCATAATCACTCTGCCGCTTGCGAAAAGATGAATACAAACATATAAATACAATTTATTATGGAAGAACGACTGCGTATACTGCTTTGCGAGGACGACGAGAATCTCGGTATGCTTCTTCGCGAATACCTGCAGGCCAAGGGCTACAATGCTGATCTGTTCGCCGACGGCGAAAGCGGCTACAAGGCTTTTCTGAAAGGTAAATACGACTTGTGTGTGCTTGACGTGATGATGCCTAAAAAGGACGGATTCGCGCTTGCACAGGAAATCCGCACGGTCAACTCCGAGGTGCCCATCATATTCCTTACCGCGAAATCGATCAAGGAGGATATACTCGAAGGATTCAAGATCGGCGCCGACGATTATATCACGAAGCCTTTCTCTATGGAGGAACTCGTGTTCAGAATCGAGGCCATACTGCGCCGCGTAAAAGGCAAGAAGGGTAAGGAGATCACGATGTACAAGATCGGAAAGTTCACGTTCGACACCCAGAAACAGACTCTGATGATCGGCGACAAGATGACCAAGCTTACCACCAAGGAGTCGGAGCTGCTCAGTCTGCTGTGTGCTCACGTCAACGAGATTCTGGAGCGTAATTTCGCTCTCAAGACCATCTGGATCGATGATAACTATTTCAACGCCCGTTCGATGGACGTGTATATCACCAAGCTGCGCAAGCACCTGCGCGACGATCCGTCTATCGAGATCATCAACATTCACGGCAAGGGCTACAAGCTCATTGCTCCCGAAGCTGAAGCCGAGGCTTGAGGTGAGGGTTGACAGATCCGCTAAAAAGAATGCCGGGCAGTCGAGGGGATGAATCCCCGGGACTGCCCGGATGCTTTTGTTGTAGGCGTTGTGTTGCTTATTTCGCAACGTTGACGCGGCGCTCCTTGATGCGGGCCTTCTTGCCGGTCAGGCCACGGAGGTAGTAAAGTTTGGCGCGACGCACCTTGCCATACTTGTTGACGGTGATAGAGTCGATGAACGGCGACTCGATGGGGAAGATACGCTCCACTCCAATATTGTCGCTCATCTTGCGGACGGTGAAACGCTTCTTATCGCCGTCGCCCGAGATACGGATTACCACACCGCGATACTGCTGGATACGCTCTTTGTTACCCTCTTTGATGCGGTAGGCCACGGTGATGGTGTCGCCGGGACCGAATTCGGGATGTTTTTTGCCGGTAGCATAAG
>JAIDKJ010000162.1 GCA_029051835.1 Paramuribaculum sp.
GCTACGAACTGTTCGTGAAGAGATGTGCCGACGGTCGCGGCGTTTCGGTCGACTCTATCAAGGCTATAGCAGAGGGTCGCGTGTGGGACGGTCTTACCGCCTCACAGATCGGCTTGGTCGACAAGCTTGGCGGCCTTGAAATGGCTCTGACCGATATGGCTGCCGAACTCGATGCAATCGACAATTATACAGTCAAAGAATACCCCGACCTGAAATTCAAATGGTGGGAAGAGGTGCTCAACATGAGCAGCAACATGAAGGCATCGATGGTAGAAAACGAGCTCGGACAATTCGCTCCGCTCTATCGCATGGCCCGTGAATGTGGCAATCTCTCCGCTCTGCAATGCAGAATGGATTATATCACCATCCACTGACCGCTATTGCAAACAACAGTCAGTACTGAAACATGGCAAGAAGAAAAGGACTGATATCGTTTCTGCTTCTATACCCCCTCTCGCTTCTGTACGGGCTGGGGGTGGCCGTGCGCAACATGATGTTTGACAAAGGGCTGCTCAAACAGCGCAAGTTCAACATCCCGGTAATCGCCGTCGGAAACCTGACTGTTGGCGGTGCCGGAAAGACCCCGCATTCCGAGCATATCATAGAAATACTGAAGGGCGAATACCGGATAGGCCTTCTCAGCCGCGGATACAAGCGCAGCACCAAGGGGTTTGTACTCGCCGGAGCCAACTCCCGTCCGCAGGATATTGGCGACGAGCCATATCAGATGTTTCGCAAATTCAGCCACGACGGAGTGTTGGTGGCGGTGTGTGAGAGCCGTGTCAAAGGCATAGAAACCATGCTGGAACTTAATCCCGCACTGAATCTGATAGTGCTCGACGACGCCTTTCAGCACCGCTATGTGAAGCCCACCGTTTCTGTCGTGCTTACGGAGCATAGCAGGCCGGTGTATAACGACTCATTGCTGCCTTACGGACGCCTGCGCGAACCTGCACGAGCGCTGGATCGTGCCGACGTGGTGGTCATGACGAAGTGTCCCGACGATATGAAGCCTGTGGATTTCCGCATATTCAAGGAGACCTTCAATCTGTTTCCGTTTCAGAAGTTGCTCTTCACGCGTTACAAATACCTTCAGCCAAAAGCATTGTTTCCGGAGAACATCAATCCGGAGGCGACGCTCGATCTTTCAAGCCTGACACGTGAAGACACACTGCTTGCTGTGACAGGAGTGGCCAACCCGCGTCCGTTCATCCGATATCTGCGCTCGCACTATAAGGCCAAGGTGAAGATATTGCGTTTTGAGGACCATCATAATTTCACCAATTCCGATATGCAGTCGATACTCCGCAAATACAAGAACATGGAGGGACGGCAACGATTTGTCGTCACGACTGAAAAGGATGCAGTAAGACTGGCCAACAATCCTTATTTCCCTCCACAGCTCAGAGGATTCGCCTACTATATACCTATCGCCGTAGAGCAGATACCATCGGGCGATCCGCCGTTGGTCAGCATATTGAGGCAACTGATACGCAATCAGGGCAGCATAAGGTGACATAGCGGCTGAACAATGCCACAGGTATAACCATTTATGTAATAAACGCAAAACCAACCGAAATTCAATAATATGATAGAGCAGATCAAGCAGACAGCAGACTATATCAGAAGCAAAGCAGGCAGTGTGCCCGAAACCGCCATAATTCTCGGCACCGGTCTGGGTGCGCTCGTGGACCACATAACCGACAAGAAATATATTCCGTACACGGAAATACCCAACTTCCCGGTTTCGACCGTAGAAGGGCATAGCGGCAACCTGATATTCGGTCGCCTCGGCAATCGTCCGGTGATAGCGATGCAGGGACGTTTCCACTATTACGAGGGATATGAC
>JAIDKJ010000163.1 GCA_029051835.1 Paramuribaculum sp.
CGAGATCGAACTGCGGCAGATCAGCGACGAAGTGTTCGCACGTCTGGGCATACGGATCACCATCAAACTCAACAACCGCAAGGTGCTTGCCGGAATAGCCGAAATGATCGGTGCGCCGGAGAAACTGACCGATATCACCGTGGCCATAGACAAGATCGACAAGATCGGACTCGACAAGGTGAAGGAGGAGCTTGCCGAACGCGGACTGACTGACGAAGCCATAGCGCGCCTTGAACCGGTGCTCGCCATCGGCGGCGACACCAAGGCACGGCTGAATGCGCTGAAAGAGATACTCGCCGGCAATGAAACCGGACTGCTCGGAGTGGCCGAACTGCAGACCGTCATAGACGGAGCCGAACGCCTCGGAATGCGCGCCGAAGTGGAGCTTGACGCATCGCTTGCGCGCGGACTCAACTACTATACCGGCACTATCATCGAGGTGAAGGCCCGCGACGTGGAGATAGGATCGATCACCGGCGGCGGACGGTATGACAACCTCACCGGAGTATTCGGTATGCCCGGCCTGTCGGGCGTAGGCATATCGTTCGGCGCCGACCGTATCTACGATGTGCTCAACCAGCTCGACCTGTATCCGGCCGAAGCAACATCGTCGACCGACGTGATGTTTGCCAACTTCGGAGAATCTGAAGCTGCAGCAGCCATGGCCATGATGAAAATCATGCGCGACGGAGGCATTGCATGCGAGATATATCCCGACGCATCGAAGATGAAAAAACAGATGAGCTACGCCAACGCCAAGTCGATCCCTTACGTGGCGCTCGTAGGCGAGGAGGAGATGAAGCAGGGCAAACTCACGCTGAAGTCGATGACCAGCGGCGAACAGACACTCGTCACGCCGCAGGAAGCGATAGATCTTATCGGAAGCTGCCGGCACTGAACCTCCGGGACTGAAAGCGACCGACATGACTGCAGACATCCAACTGACAAGCCGACACTATTTCGATCAAAAATCAAATAATTCGAAATTTTTTGGATGTTTGTGGCTAC
>JAIDKJ010000164.1 GCA_029051835.1 Paramuribaculum sp.
ACTGCGAATTTATCCACGAGGGCTGGATCAAGGAGAGGTGATGTCGTCAGACGTTCGCGGCTCTGCGCTATACAATCCAATCCTTACGCTTGTAACTATTTGTGTGAAACATGATATCGGCTCGTAAGTCAATGTCCGTGTCGCTGCGCTCGGTTGCGGCCATAGCTGCATTCGCCGTGCTGGCATTGCCTCCGATGATAGCCTCGTCGTCATCGTCGGGAGCATCGGCGATAGCCCTTCCGGCTCCGGCCGACACCCAGCAGCTCCGGCCGGTGATACCGGGAGCCGACCGATACCAGCAGGGAAAAGTGTTCCTCGAACATGCCGATACGTGGAGCTATCTTGAGCAGCCGGGTGTAGCTCCCGACTCGCAGTATCAGGTGCTTACCGGCAATGTGGTGTTTCGCAAAAATGATATGTTCATGTATTGCGACAGCGCGCATTTCTATGAGGCGGCCAATTCGTTCGACGCCTTCAGCAATGTGCGCATGGAGCAGGGCGACACGCTGTTTGTATATGCCGACGAACTGGAATATTCCGGATTGGATGAAATGGCTGTGCTATATGCCTATCCCGGTAAAAAAGTGAGGCTTATCAATCGCGATGTGAAGCTGTCGACAGATGTGTTCAACTATGACCTTGCTTCCAATATCGGGTTCTATAACGTGGGCGGCGTTCTCGACGATGCGGTCAACAGGTTGCGGTCGCTCGAAGGGGAGTATCACCCTGATACCAAGTATGCATATTTCTACTACAATGTGGATCTTGAGGCGCCCAACGGCAACGATACGCTGCGTATGTACACCGATTCGCTGGTTTACAATACGGGCACGCATCTGTGCGAGTTGATCGCGCGCACGAGAATAGTAAGTGCCGACGGAGAGATACTGTCGTCGTCGGGCACATACAATACGCTTACCGGACTTGCCGATCTCTATCGGCGCTCACTGGTTATTACAAATCAAGGCAATACGCTTACAGGCGACACGCTGTTCTATGACCGCAACCGAGGCATCGGAGAGGCGTTCGGAAACATGGTGCTAACGGATTCGGCCAGAAAGTCATCGCTTCACGGCGAATATGGCTGGTACAATGAGTTGTCCGACAGCGCTTTCGTGACCGGTATGGCTTTGGCCAAGGAATATTCCGGCGCCGACACGCTCTATCTCCACGGCGATACGATATATGCATACGCCGACACGGATTCATCCAGAGTGATGAATGTATATCGCAATGTGCGTTTCTTCCGTTCCGACATGCAGGGTATATGCGACTCGTTGAGCTCGACGGAGCGCGACTCGATGATGCGTATGTATCATCATCCTGTGGTGTGGAGCGGTAGCCGTCAGGTGTTCGGCAATATCATAGAGGTGCATGTCAATGACTCGACCGTCGACTGGGCGCGTCTGCCTGAGTTTGGTTTCACGGCGGAGCATATAGCCGAGGACTGCTATCAGCAGATGAGCGCTTCGGAGATGACCACATGGTTCAATGACTCGACTATCAGCCGTCTGTATGCCGAGGGCAATGTGATGCTCATTATGTTCCCGATGGAGAGTGATTCCACCTACAATAAGTATGCTTATGTGGAAAGCTCGGAGATGGACGCCTATTTTCGCGACAATGACATTGAGTCGGTCCATTTCCGTCCGGCTACTACCGGCAAGGTCACGCCGCTGTATCTGGCTAAGCGTAATTCATATTTTCTACAGCGGTTTGCATGGTATGAGGATATGCGCCCGGTGTCGCCCGAAGATGTTTTTGTAGTGCCGCAGAGTCAGCTTGATCTGATGCGTTCGGAGATTCCGGCTCCTGAGGCTGCCGAGGCTTCACGTCGGCGCAAGGAGATCCGTAAGGTACGTCAGACATCCGATTCGGGCCACGCTGACGCTGCGGTGCCGTCGCCCGACGCTGCGGCGGATAAGAATAAGAAGGGGGCTGTGATTCCATCCGTAAAGACGGCGGAGGATTCAGTGGCCGTGTCCGACACGATTCCCATGCCTAAGGTCGAATCTCTTCCTGTCGATTCGATACAGACCCGTTGATACTGTCCGTGGGATATGATGCGCAAGGCATTGTTGTTCAACCCTGAAAATGATCTGGCTCTTGCAGCCGGTACGGCTTGCTACACTCCGCCTCCGGCGGCTGTGGCGCTTTCGTGTGCCGGAGCATTGCTGCCGCTGTGGTGGGGCGAAAAGGGCGATATGGTTGTGGCTCCGGAGGAGGATCGGCCTGGAGCGGAACGTATATGCCGTGAATTTGGCCTTGAGGCGTCGGTAGGTTCTGCCGATGATCTGGCCTTGGCCGAAGTATGCTGTCCGTGGGGATGGAGTCAGGCGGCTGCACGGCGGTTTGCCGTGGCTGGTGTGCGTAGCATGGCGTTGCCGTCGGCCGAACGTATTGACGATTGTCGCCGTGTCAGTCATCGCCGGGTTTCGGTCAGTCTGTTGAGTCGGCTTGGCGTCGACGGTGATTCGCTGCCTGTTGAGGCGCACACGGTGGAGGAGGCGTTGCAGGCTGTCGGGCATTTTGACGGCAATGCTTTCATCAAGTTGCCGTGGTCGAGCAGCGGTCGCGGAGTGTTTGATGTCCGACGTTTGAGCCGTCCCACTCTGCTGAGATATGTCGAGGGATTTATCCGCCGGCAGGGGAGTGTGATGGTGGAGCGCAGCCGCAATAAGGTGTCGGATTTCGCTATGCTGTTCAGGTGTGCCGGCGGCAAGGCGGTGTTCGAGGCTCTGTCGGGCTTCCACACCGATGCCGGAGGGCGTTATCTTGGCAATATGATAGCTTCCGACGAGGCTATAGTGGCTCATCTCGGCATAGATCCGCGTGGCTGGGCCGATCGGCTGGCCGATGCTGTTTCGTCGGTGATAGCTCCATTCTATGACGGATGGGTGGGTATCGACATGATGACGGAGCGCGAAAGTCCGGGCGATTCGCTCGGCATAGTGCCGTGTGTCGAAGCCAATGTAAGGATGACGATGGGTGTGGTGGCCCGATACGTCTATGACCGCATCGGCGGCGATATGATGCTCTCGGTCGTCGCCGACAGTCAGGTTGATACCGATTGTATCGACCTCTCGCCTGTGGCATCTTCGTCGGGGATGCGTATAGTGGCTTCTCCGATATGATGTATTTCTTTCGCGGGTCTTTCAGTCCTGGCGCTGACGGTCGGTCCGTATAGTCGCCTCAGAGTGATTTGAGCAGTGTGTACAGGCGGTGTACGGGCAGTCCCATCACATTGTAGAAACTGCCGTCGATACGGCTCACTCCGACAGCTCCTATCCACTCCTGTATGCCGTAGGATCCGGCTTTGTCGAGAGGCCGGTATTTGTCCACGTACCAGATGATCTCTTCCTGCGTCAGCGGCGCAAATTCCACGAATGTCGATGCCGACAGGCTATGGATCTCGCCGTCGGCCACCACAGCTACGCCGGTCACTACCTGATGAACGCGGTTTGACATCTGTGTGAGCATCAGGCGGGCATCTTCGTCGCTTTTGGGTTTTCCGAGCACCTCGCCGCCGAGTATCACTACTGTGTCGGCAGTGATGATCAGATCGTCGGGCGCGGCCTGTGCGGCATAGGCGGCGGCTTTCTTGCGGGCAAGGTATTCGGGCACGTAGTCGAGCGCGATAGTCGACGGGTATGTTTCCTCCACATCGATACCGCGTATCACTTCAAACTCTATGCCCAGCATTTCGAGCAGTTCTCTGCGCCGTGGCGAAGCGCTTGCAAGCTTCACATTGTAGCGTTTCAGATTTTCAAGTGGATTTTCCATATTGCATATAGAGTGGGGTAGTTACCAGCCGAATGCCTTGGCGTCGGACATCCATTCTCCACGGTCGCGAAGCACTTGTTCGATCAGGTCGCGTGCCACTCCGTAGCCTCCCTGTACGGGTGAGATATATCCGGCTGTTTCTTTCACCTCGGGAGCGGCATCGGCCGGGGCTATGCCGAGTCCGGCGTGGCGCATGGCTTCTATGTCGGGTATGTCGTCGCCTGCGTAGGCCACCTCTTCGGGCGCGAGTCCCTCCTTCACCATCCAGTCGGTCAGCACGGGCAGTTTTACCGATGCTTTCAGATATATGTCGGTGATGCCGAGTCCGGCGTAGCGGACTCGCAGCGACGGGCTGTCGGCACCGCTGATGATCGCTATTTTCAGTCCGCGCTTCACCGCCAGCTGCAGTGCGTAGCCATCCTTGATATTGACCATTCTCTGCGGGTTGCCGTTGATGTCCATGGGTATGGTCGACGGAGATAGTACGCCGTCGATATCAAATGCCATGCCGCGGATTTTGCTCAGGTCATAGTTGATCGCGCTCATTGTGGTGGTATCGGTTGATTATGTTTTCGGAAATTTTGCGGTATAGCTCTGTCTGCTCTGCCGACAGCAGTCGGGTATGTCCCTCCATCACTCCCTTGTCGTTGCGGCGTGCCGGTCCGGTCTGCACTGCAGCCGGGTCGACGGTGGTTTTCATTTTGCGCATCGTTTCCTCTATCAGCGGGAACAGTACGCTTATGTCGTCGCCCTCTTCGCGGAGTATATCGTCGGCGACGGTCCACATGTAATTGACAAAGTTGCAGGCAAACACCGCCGCCGCATGCAATCGGCGCCGCCGAGAGCTGTCGGCCATGTTCACTCGCCGGCTTATACGTCGTGCCGTTTCCAACAGCGTCTGTCGCGATGCGTCGTCGGAGCCTTCGATATACATCGGCACCTCGGTCATATCCACGGCTATGCCGCGAGTGAAGGTCTGCAACGGATAAAACACACCGTAGGTATCGGTTATGCCCGAGAGTGCGTCGGCGGCTACTGATCCCGAAGTGTGCGCCCACAGGCCGCCGAATCCTTTCATGCGTTCTGCGATGGGGCGTATGGCATCGTCGGCCACCGACACGAGGTAGAGATCCTCACCTTGTCTGATCTGCGACAGGTCGCTGACAGGCTGTGCGGGTTTTTTCAGAGCGGAGGCAAGTCGGGCGGCATTGTCAGGATTACGGCTCCATACCTGACTGATGTCTATTCCGGCAGCTTCGAGAGCCGGAGCGAGTGCCGAGGCTACGTTGCCGGCTCCGATGATTACTGCCATGATCCGATATGCACCTTTTCCCATTCGAGCCGCGACGGATCGATGGGCTTGCGTTGCTCGTCCTTATGGCCGATGGTGATGATGCAAAGTGTATTGAGATGTTCGGGTATGCCGAGCAGTTCGGCCACATATTCTTCCGACAGCGTCTGATCGGCTGTCATCCGGCCTCTGACCTGTATCCAGCACGATCCGAGTCCGAGATCGGCGGCCTGCAGCTGCATCATTATGGCAGCTACCGAGGCGTCCTCTATCCAGGGATCGGATTTGGTGGAATCGCCGACTACCACTATGGCAAGCGGACAGGCTGCGATCGGCGCGGCTCCCATGGGTTTGCACTGTGCAAGCCGCTGCAGCATATCCTTGTCGTCGACGGCGATGAACTGCCACGAGCGTGAACTTTTGGAGGTAGGGGCCATGAGGCCGGCCTCAAGTATAAGACGCACGTCATCAGCTGCCACAGGCTCATCGGTATAGTGGCGTATGCTTCGACGGTTGATGATTAAGTCGTGGAATGATGGTGATGACATGGCTTGATGCGGGGTTACGGTTGGTCAGTCGGGTATAGGGGTCAGCGCGCGCGATATACCCATCCGTCGGGATGCAGGCTTGTGAAAGCCTGATCGCTCATAAGGCGCTGTGCTTCTTCGATGGTGGCTCCTGTGGCGGCATACACGCGGAATCGTCCGTCGCGTTCGAGTATTTCGAGCCGTTCGGTGCTTCTTGCCGCTATATAGGCTTCGGCCTGACGGCGGCTGGCATGAGATGCCACGACCAGAAAGTATTTATGGTCGGCAGGTCTGACGGCCGGAGCGTTGTCGATATCGTGAGTCACGGCGTCGGCCGGCGGCATCTGTATGTAGAGCGTCGGAGTCTGGATATCGGGGTGGCCGGCTTCGGGAGCCGAAATGGTCACAGGACGTCCGGAGGTTATCTCCGGGCCGGTGAGTGATGCGAAGTCGTGATTCTGACGGTCGATCAGCACAGGTGTCGACAATACGAATCCGAGAAGAGTCAGAATAGCTACCGATGCTGCAACTCTGACGGCTCGGCGCAGCGGCATGAAACGCGGTGTGCGTTCTTCCGGTATTTCCGATTCGTCGGGTGCGAGTGCGAGCACCGGAAGTCCGAAAAACGGAGAGTTGGCTATGCTGTCGGATGCAGGTGAGAATATCATCGATCCGTTGGCATCGCGCGTGAATGTGCCTACGCGGTCAATGCTTACTTCGCCGTTCACATCATAGATGTTTCTGAGCTCGTCCACTCCTTCTCTTACGATGGAATCGGCCACCTGGTAGCTTATGCCGTCGCGGCGGGCGATGCTCGAGGCGAGCATCCCGTCGGTGTGGGTCAGCGACCGGTTGAATCCTATCGAACGGCACGGCGGAGTGAGCCGTCCGTCGATCATACGCGAATGGCTGACGGAGGCCACGAGGGCTCCCCATCCGGGTATGACCACGCAGTCGTTGTTGACAAGCAGATACTGTATATGTGGGGTCAGAGTTTTCACAAGTGCAAATTTAGGCATTTTTTGCAAAACCGGCATAGTGATCGGACAAAAAAGTCAGAGTTGATCCATATCATGCTCCTGACGGACTCTTAAAGCCGGCTGGCCAGTTCGTCGATTGTGATGATGCTGACGATCAGTCGTCCGTCGGGGGTGTAATTGGGGGTTTTCAGGCTGAAAAGCGATGCGATAAGATGGTCCATCTCGTCGTCGCTCAGCTGTTTGCCGGGACGCACGGCGGCTGCTGATGCCATCGAGAGCGCCAGGCGTTGCCGCAGGGTGTCGACGGGTCGGTCGCCTCCGTCGGTTTCATCCTCTATGATGCGGAGCAGTGTGTCGACAGGGTTGACATCGCCCAATACTGCCGGGGCGCCGTTCATGCTCCAGTCGCCGTCGCCAAGGGGCGACAGGTCGAATCCTATGGCCGACACTTCCGGGAGCAGGCTTTCGAGTACGGCGGCCTGCGCGGGCGAGAGCCGCACTATTTCCGGAAACATCAACCGCTGCGTGGCGAATGATGCTTCGGCCGACATTTCCATAAACTGGTCGAACAATACCCGCAGATGTGCTCTGTGCTGGTCGATCACCATCAGGCCTGAGCGTGACGGGCTGACTATGTAGCGGCCTCGGACGCTTATGCAGTGGCGCTGCGACTGGTCGGCTCCCTGTGTGTCGCCGAATATGTCGGGCGATTCTTCGCCGAGCATTTCGGAGGGCATGGAGTTGAGGGCGCTTCCGGCCACAGTGGCTGTTGGAGCCGGCTGGCTGTTGTCGTTGCTGAACCCTTCATAAAGCCGTTCCCAGTCGCGAGAGGCCTGACGAAGTGCGTCGCCGCTCCGGAATGTGCGGCCTGAGCCTGCCGGGGCGCTGACATGAGGTGTGTCGGGTTTCTCGGCCGTGTGCTCGAACGGATTGTAGCCGGTGTCGAGATTGAGCTGTGTGTCGGCTTAGGAATTGG
>JAIDKJ010000165.1 GCA_029051835.1 Paramuribaculum sp.
CACCACGCCGCTGGGGCCGGGGGTACCCCCGCCCCCCCCGCGCCCCTCTGCTATAGCCTTGATAGAGTCGACCGAAACGCCGCGACCGTCGGCACATCTCTTCACGAACAGTTCGTAGCCACGGTCTACATAGCTTTGCATAGCATTGCGCTGATCAGGCGTCATGGCGTTAAGCAGGCCGGGGAACTGTCCCTTGTTGGTGGCAACGGTAGATGTGTGTACGCCGATCTTGTCGTTGAGAAGCCGGTGGGCATCAGGTATCAGACCGAAAATGCCGATCGAGCCTGTGAGTGTCACTGGTTCGGCATATATCCGGTCGGCTCCGCAAGATATATAGTAGCCACCCGATGCTGCTACGTCGCCCATCGACACGTAGTAAGGCTTGCCTGTTATGGATTTGAACTGCTCGAGAGCCTCCCATATCTGTTCGGATGCGTAAGCGCTTCCGCCGCCGGAGTTGACGCGCAATATGAGTCCGTCGATATCCGATTCTTCGGCGAGATCCAGTATCTGGGGCACGAGTCTGTCGGATGCGATGCCGTCGCTTGCCGATTCGGTGATATCGCCTACGGCATAAAGCACTGCGATCGTCTTGTCGCCATTGTTGTTATTCGGAGATGACAGTGTGGCATAATCCATTATGTCGACCATGCGAGGGTCGTCGTCCTCTTCCAGTCCTGTTGCATCCACCAGCATACGGTCCACTTCGTGACGGTACATTGTGCGGTCAACGATATTCCGGGCTGTAAGATCTTTCGTTTCGAGCGAGAATGTGAAGCTGTCAGCCCAGCCGTTGACGGCGGCCGTATCCACTCCACGTCCTTCCGCTATCTTACCGGCTATCTCGCCCCAGATATTGCCGAGATAGGCCTGCTGCTGGCGGATATTGGCTTCGCTGCTCTGATTGAGTATGAACGGCTCGACGGCACTCTTGTAGGTGCCCACCTTCACCACCTGCACATCGACTCCGATCTTGTCGAGCAGATCTTTGAAATACAGAGTGGTGGATGACAGTCCGTGTATGTCGGCCATACCGATCGGATTGATAAAGATGCTGTCGGCGGCTGTAGCTACAAAATAGTCGCCCTGAGAGTATGTGTCGGCATATGCATATACCCACTTTCCGCTCTCTTTGAATCTCACAAGTGACTGGCGCAATGCCTGAAGCTGTGCCATTCCTGCTGATATGCCAGCGCAATCAAGAAAAATGCCGTCGATATCGTCATCCTCGGCAGCACGCTCGATAGCCGAAACCATCATGTTGAGCGGATATTGTCTGGGCTTGTCGCCGGTAAGTTCATTCATGATATTGACCGGCTGTTTGCGGTCGGTGATCTCGCCGGCAAGGGTGATTTTGAGCACACTGTTGCTGTCGACTTTTACCATTGACTTGTCGCTTGCCGATGTGGCGGCCATTACACCTATCATGATTATGCCGAGCAATCCGAACAGAAATACCGAGATCCATATTCCTGCCAATGCTCCGAGCATGCTTACGAAAAACTGCTTCATCAGATTGAAGATTATTATAGTACTATAATGAAATATCCCACAAAAGTATAAAAATACTTTTGCAAAGAAAAATTATTTTATGCGATGCCGCAATAATTTGCCGGTCGGAGTGCGCGGGAGTGCTTTTTTTACTATATATGCCTTTGGTTTATGACGATGATCGAGATGCGATGAAAGCACCAGGTCAATAGCGTCGGTATCGATATTTTCGCCTTCGATCACCATTACCAGTTCCTCGCCCCATAGTTCCGACGGGCGGCTCGTCAGATAAAAGTCGTGTGAGCCGACATGCGGTGCTATCTCACGTTCGATCTCTTCCGGAAACAGTTTTATTCCGCCGGAGATCACCACGTTGTCATACCTTCCAAGCCATTGGAATGATTGATCGTCATGCAATCTGACGATATCGTTGGTGACCAGTCGTCCGAACGACATCGATTCCGACTCGATGACAAGACACCCGCGTCGGTCGGTCAGGAAGCGGAAGCCGGGAAGAGCCTCGAACAGTCGGCTGTCAAATCGTCGCAACGCTACGTGGCTGCATGTTTCGGTCATGCCGTAGGTGGCTTGGAAGTCTATTCCTGAATCGATCATCATGCGCTCCTGATCTGTCGTGACCGGCGCTCCTCCTACGATTACCGAGCGCAATAGACCGCGACCGTTTTCGAGCAATCCTTCTATCTGCGACGGCACAATAGCTGTCAGGTCGGCCGGACCATGGTTCCATTGTGCCATAGGCGACATGGATGGCTGCTCTATCACCACAGTGGCGCCGGAAACGGCTGCCCTGACAATCATCATTTTTCCGGCTATATAGTCGGTCGACAACGGGCAGAAGAGCAGTGATTCGTGTGATATGCCGAAACGATGGCATGTGGCACGTGCAGACAGCTCCATATCGGATTTCAGGAGGTGTATCTCTTTGGGCGTACCGGTTGAGCCGGAAGTCCTGGCTGTGATATAGTCGTGACTGTTGTGCCATTCTTCGACAAACGCCGCGGCCAGCCCTTCGGGGTCGATGAGTCGGTAGGAGTGCGTCATTGCGGTGTGATTATTTCCGGGCGTTCTGCCTGTATGGCCGGATTATAGTAAAGCATCGATCCTTTGCGCTCTACTGCCGACCGGAAATTGTTGGTATATAGCTGGCCGGTGCCAAGCCCCGATGGCATGTCGCACTTCATGTAGGCCACCCACTGGGCGAGTGCGTTCAGGCCTACGTTTGACTCCAATGCCGAGGTTACCCACCATCCGATGCCGAGATTCTCGGCGGTCGCGATCCATTCGCTGCTGCCCGAAAATCCGCCGCATAATGCCGGTTTGAGGATTATATATGTCGGACGGAGATATTCAAGCATACGGCGTTTTTCGGCCATGTCATGCACGCCGATCAGCTCTTCGTCGAGGGCTATGTCGATGGGGGAAACGCTGCATAGTGTCTGCATCGCATCCCATTGTCGGGCGGCTATAGGCTGCTCTATCGAATGGATGTCGAGAACCGCAAGCCTGCGGAGTTTTTCCAACGCTTCATCGCGCCCGAAGGCGCCGTTGGCATCAAGCCTTATCTCAAGATCTTCGGGAGTAAAGCGTTGGCGCAGCTGTTCGAGAATCCGCACCTCTCTCGCGAAGTCGCATCCCCCGATTTTCAGTTTGACACATCTGAATCCGTCGGCAATTTTCTCCTCCGCACGGCGTGTCATCTCTTCCACTGTCCCCATCCACACAAGGCCGTTGATAGGCAGACCGACTCCCCCGTCGGTCCAGTCTGACGGAAACGGTATCATTCTGCCGCCGTTGTGCAGGTCGGCCAAAGCGGTTTCCACTCCGAAAACGATTGAAGGATAGTCTGCGATATCGGCGG
>JAIDKJ010000166.1 GCA_029051835.1 Paramuribaculum sp.
ACCAGCACACAGTGACTCTCGAACTCTTCTTTTCAACCTTGGCTACGGCACTGAAACAGTTCGCTGCCGACATGTTATTGGCCGTCAACGGGCTTAACACCCCCTGGCTCGACCAGATAATGTGGGTGGTTACCAACCGTTTCGCATGGATACCGTTCTATGTGGCGCTTGCCGCATATATCGTCAGGCTCGACTGGCGCAAGGGACTTATGTGCCTGATATTCGTAGGACTTCTAATCCTTACGGTAGACCAGACGATAGCTTCGCTCATACGTCCGGCCGTAGGACGCCTGCGACCGTCGTGGGACACAGCCATGTTTGGCGACACGCTTCATCTTGTCAACGGATACCGCGGAGGCATGTACGGCTTCCCGTCGTGTCACGGCGCCAACTCTTTCGCTCTGGCCGCATTCATGATACTCTACTTCCGCACACGGCGCGCAGCCGCAGTCATGATCCTCTGGGCTGTACTCCATGCCGGCTCAAGAGTGTATCTTGGCGTACACTATCCGGGCGACATATTCGTCGGCGCCATGATAGGCATAGGCTATGCCATACTATTCTACCGCCTGATGAATTTCACTTCGCGGATCATCCCCGTATTTCACTCAATATCAGGAGTCAAAATCGCCTCCTGAGACTTTATACGGCTCCAGTCCATCTCACCGACTATATCGGCGGGCGCCACTGGCTCCGGGCGGTCGATAATCCCCGCCGCAAAAGCAAGGCTGCCCACCACCGACTGCGGTCTCACCCCCCTTGCGCGCAGACTATCCAACGATGCCGAGGCATCGCGCTTTGACAGCCGCTGCCCCCCGGAATTGACCAACAGCGGCACATGGGCGAAAGATGGCGCATCAAAACCCAACAACCGGTAGAGATACAGCTGCTGGGCAGTAGAGAGCAGCAGATCACAGCCACGCACCACTTCAGTCACACCCATCAGAGCATCGTCGGCCACCACGGCAAGCTGATAGGCCCATGCCCCGTCGGCACGCCTGACCACAAAGTCGCCACAATGACCGGACAGCGTCACGCTCTGACGGCCAAACACACGGTCGACAAACGATATTTCCACGTCAGGCACCATCACCCTCACCGCATGAGGCTCCGCAAGAGCCCTGCGCCGCGACTCTCCGGCTCCGAGCCTGTCGGGACGGCAAGTGCCGGCATACACTATGCGGCCGTCGGTCTGATGCGGAGCCTGAGTAGCCATGATGTCGGCACGGCGACAGAAACATGGATATGTGATTCCGAGCTTTTCAAGCCGGCCGAGCATCTCGCCGTAGATCTCTCCGCGTCGGCTCTGACTGTATGGGCCTGCATTGCCACGGTCGTCAATTCCACCCTCGTCCCAGTCGAGTCCAAGCCATCGCAGATCATCCTCTATCTGCAGCGCGTATTCATGTCGGGAACGCTGCGGATCAAGATCCTCGATACGCAGGATCCACCTCCGGCCCGACCGGCGTGCCGACAGCCACGACAGCAGAGCCGTGAAAACATTGCCAAGATGCATACGCCCCGAAGGCGAAGGAGCGAACCGCGCCGCTCCGGCCGTAAAATCACCGTCAGAAACTTTCATGCCGCAAAAATAATCCACTTTGCAGTAACCGCCCCCCCCCATTGCAAGGCATAGACGTCAACAGC
>JAIDKJ010000167.1 GCA_029051835.1 Paramuribaculum sp.
AAGCGACAGACCCTTGCATCCAACTCCAACGACGGATATATGCTGCCGCAGGATCTCACGGAGATGACATCGTCGGGCGGCACATACAGCGGAAGCCTGATCAAAGTGGAATGCGTGATCAGATCGTCAGCCACCGGCGACGTGCTGTGGCCAAACGCCAACACCCCAGCGCAACAGAAACTGACCGCTGCCGACGGAAGCGTCACCGGACTGCTCTATTATCCTTTGTCGAACACTGCCGCCGACCTGACCCACTGGCGCAATGACACCAACTATATCTATGTGATAGATATCGACGAAGCCGAAGGACTCGACGCCATTGAATTTGATCCGGAAGTAAAGGTATATCTCGAACAGGAACAGCAGATCTGACAGCCGAATCTCGGCCGACGAGGTAAAACCGATCCATAGCTTCTGCCATAGAAACGATACAGCCCGCAGGCATGATCGCCTGCGGGCTGCATTGTCATCTATCCGTCAGGATCATGCGAGGATCCATGCCTGCACATTCCTGAAACGGGAATCACTCTTCAGAGTGCTTTTCGGCATAGTCTTTGAGCAGTTTTTCCTGAACGTCGGACGGAACGAGTTCGTAAGACGCGAATTTCATGCTGAACGACGAACGTCCGCCGGTGATCGAGCTAAGAGCCGTCGAATAGCTCGACATCTCTTTGAGGGGAACCTTGGCTGAGATCTTCTCGAATCCGTTCTCGCTCGACATGCCCATGATCATGGCACGTCGTCCCTGCAGGTCGCTCATTACATCACCCATGACGTCGCCCGGCACCATCACATCGACATCGCACACAGGCTCGAGAATCTTCGGACTCGCATTGCGGAATGCCTCGCTGAAGGCATTGCGTCCGGCGAGCCTGAACGAAATCTCATTGGAATCCACCGGATGCATCTTGCCGTCGTAGATGCACACTCTTACATCGCGGGCATAAGATCCTGTAAGCGGTCCCTGCTCCATACGGTCCATCAGTCCCTTCACGATTGCAGGAATAAACCGGGAGTCGATAGCGCCTCCCACGATGCAGTCGCACACCACGAGCTTGCCACCCCATTCGAGAGGTATCTCCTGAGTGTCGCGCACTTTCATCACATACTCCTGACTGCCGAACTTGTATGATGTCGGCGCCGGCATGCCTTCGGTGTACGGTTCAATGATCAGGTGCACTTCGCCGAACTGTCCGGCGCCACCCGACTGCTTCTTGTGGCGATAGTCGGCACGTGCGGCCTTGGTTATCGTTTCGCGATAAGGTATGCGGGGTTCCTCGAAAATTATCGGAAGCTTGTCGTTGTTTTCCACACGCCATTTGAGTGTGCGCAAATGGAATTCGCCCTGACCGGAGAGAATGGTCTGCTTGAGTTCCTTGGACATCTCCACTTCCCATGTGGGATCCTCTTCATGCATACGCGTGAGTATCACGCTGAGCTTTTCGGCATCGGCCTCATTGACAGGCCTGATGGCACGCTGATATTTGGGTGCTGGATATTTGATGAAGTCAAACGCATAGTCGCATCCTTTGGCGTCGAGCGTATTTCCGGTGCGCGCGTCCTTCAGTTTGACTGTCGCGCCGATATCGCCTGCACACAGCTTATCGACCTGTGTCTTGATCTGGCCGCAAACGCAATATATCTGCGCTATGCGCTCCTTGCTGCCACGGCTGACGTTGTCAAGATCCACGCCGGGTGTGAGCGTTCCCGACATCACCTTGAAGTAGCTGACCTCGCCTATATGCGGCTCTACAGTGGTCTTGAACATATACAGGCTGAGCGGACCGTCGCTCAGAGGCTTCACCTCCTCACCGGCCGAGTCGACCGGAGCCGGCATATCCTCCACGAACGGCACCACATTGCCGAGGAATTCCATCATTCGGCGCACGCCCATATCCTTAAGCGCGCTCACGCAGAACACCGGGAAGATCGAACGGTCGACCAGACCTTTGCGGATGCCCAGACGCATCTCGTCCTCGGTCAGGTGCTCCTCCTCGAAGAATTTCTCCATCAGTGTCTCATCGTTTTCGGCTGCCGCCTCTACGAGCTGACGATGCAGCTCCTGAGCACGTTCGCGCTCTTCGGCCGGAATATCTTCTATGACGGGCACACCTCCGTCGGGTCCCCACGAATATTTCTTCATGAGAAGCACGTCGATCATGGCGTTGAAGCCCGGACCCACACTGAGAGGATACTGGATAGGCACTACCTTTTTGCCGAAGATATCGCGCATCTGCTCGATGACTGTATCGTATTCGGCTTTTTCGCCGTCGAGCTGGTTGAGTGCGAAAATCACCGGCTTGTTGAGCTTGGCACAGGTGCGGAAGATATTCTGAGTGCCCACTTCCACTCCATATTGCGCATCGATGAGTATGAGTCCTGTATCGGTGACATTGAGAGCCGTTATGGCGTTTCCTACAAAGTCATCGGCTCCCGGACAGTCTATGACGTTAAGTTTCTTGCCAAGAAATTCGGCATAGAATATGCTTGAAAACACGGAGTAGCCATACTCCTTTTCTACGGGGAAATAGTCGCACACGGTATTGTTGGCTTCGACCGTGCCGCGGCGTTTTATCACTCCACACTCGTAGAGCATCGACTCCGCGAGTGTGGTTTTACCCGAGCCCTTGCTTCCGAGAAGGGCAATGTTTTTGATTTCGTTGGTCTGATAAACCTTCATGTTATTAGAGGTATTTGTTAGTTTTTCATTGCAGGGCATCTCTATGCACCAAATTTTCGGAGTGCAATATATGAATAATCCCCGGAAAAAAGCCTCCGACAGTGTATGTTTTACAACATATTTTGAAAAAACAGTGTCGCAACAGGCCCGGAATTGCTGTCAGTAGAGATTTTGGCATTATCTTTGCATATACATTAATGCAAACGACATCATCTTACACAGAACATCCACTACGAGATCATACATAAATGAATAAAGAAATTGTGACCGTAGGCCAGATAGAGGTCGACATGACCTCCTCCATGGCCGAACCCGACTTCAACCATCTGCCACTGCTCACCACACGCGACCTTGTATTGTTTCCGGGAGTGACAATACCCATCAGCCTCGGACGCGAGTTTTCGCGTGAACTGGCCAAAATGGCAGCAGACCGCCACATCTATATCGGAGTAGTGGCACAGACCGATCCTGAAGTGGAGTTCCCCACCGACCAGCTTTGCGACTATGGAGTTGTGGCCGAAGTGGTCAAGGTGCTTGAGATACCTGACGACAAGACCACAGCGATAGTACGTGCCCACGGCAAGTTCAAGATTCTCGACGTGAGAAGCATGGAAACCATACCCGGAGCTCTTGAAGCCACCGTGAAGCCGATCAAGGAAACCACGGCGCGCATGACCGACAAGGAGATGGTGGCGCTTGTCAGCACTGTCAGGGATACTGCCGTCAAGATCGTCAAGAAGACCACCGAAGCTCCCCCTGAGATGGTGCTCAACATCGTCGACATCTCCGACCCGACGCTGCTCATCAATCTCATAGCCACCCACATGCCGCTCCCGATCAGCGCCAAGACCGAGATTCTGGCCACACCGCGCATCAAGGAACGTGCCTACAGGCTTCTGACCAACATGGCGCGCAGCGAGCAGATGCTCGACATAGCACAGAGCATCCACGACCGCACCCGGCAGAAGATTTCGGAACAGCAGCGCAACGTGTTCCTCCAGCAACAGCTCGAGTCGATCCGCGAAGAACTTTACGGCGACGAAGGCCCCGATGCCGATGCTGCCAATCTGCGTAAAAAGGCTGCCGAACTGGATATGCCCGAACCGGTGGTGAAGATATTCGAACGCGAGCTTTCAAAACTGTCGCGCTATGCGCCCCAGAGTCCCGACTACTCGGTGCAGCTGTCATATCTCGAATTGCTCACCGACCTGCCCTGGGGCAAGGCCGATGCTCCCGTCAGCGACATAGCCCATGCCCGCGAAGTGCTCGACTCCGACCATTTCGGACTTGAAAAAGTGAAGGAACGCATACTCGAACAGATAGCCATGCTGATCAGCGCTCCGTCGAGCCATGCCCCGATCATATGCCTTGTAGGTCCTCCGGGAGTCGGCAAGACCTCTCTCGGACAATCCATAGCCACCGCTCTCGGACGCAAGTACCGGCGCGTGGCTCTCGGCGGTCTGCACGACGAAGCCGAGATACGCGGCCACCGACGCACATATATCGGAGCTATGCCCGGACGCATCATCGACGCGCTCAGACGGTGTGCCACCAGCAATCCGGTGATATTGCTCGACGAGATCGACAAGATAGGCTCAGACTTCCGCGGCGATCCCTCGTCGGCTCTGCTCGAAGTGCTCGATCCCGAACAGAACTGCCGTTTCCACGACAATTACGTCGATGTCGACTTCGACCTCTCGCAAACACTTTTCATTGCCACGGCCAACACCCTGTCGAGCATACCGGCTCCTCTGGTCGACCGCATGGAGATAATCGACATTTCAGGATATCTGCCTGAAGAGAAGACAGAGATCGCACGGCGCCATCTGCTTCCGAGGCTGATAGCCGAGGCCGGAGTGTCGGCCGACGACGTGGATCTCACCGACGACGCCCTTGCAGCTCTCATCGACACGTATACCGGCGAGAGCGGAGTGCGCCAGCTTGAAAAACGCCTTGCCGCGATCGTTCGCAAGGTCGTGCTGCGCAAAGTGAGCGGCGAATCATGGCCGAAACCTGTCGACAGCGCTGATCTCAACACCCTTCTCGGAGCTGCTCCATACATCAGAGAGCGCTATGAAGGCAACGACTATGCAGGCGTAATCACCGGCCTGGCATGGACCGCCGCCGGGGGATGCGTGCTGTATGTCGAAACATCCCTGTCGCCGTCGAAAGGCGAGAAGCTCACCCTCACAGGCAAACTCGGCGAGGTGATGAAGGAATCGGCTTCCATAGCCCTGCAGCATGTCAGAAGCCATGCCGGCGATCTTGGTATCGCGCCCGACGCCCTGACCGACCGCGCAGTGCATATCCACGTGCCTGAAGGAGCCATACCCAAGGATGGCCCCTCGGCCGGCATCACTATGGCTACCTCGATCGTATCGGCACTCACCGGACGCCGGCCCAAGCCGCGTGTAGCCATGACCGGCGAACTCACCCTGCGCGGCAAGGTGCTGCCGATAGGGGGCGTCAAGGAGAAGATACTGGCAGCTAAACGTGCCGGCATCACCGATGTCATACTGCCCGAAGCCAACCGCAAGGATGTCGACGAAATTCCGGCCATATATCTCAGCGGGCTCAATGTGCATTATGTCGCCGACGCCTCACAGGTATTTGACCTCGCCCTGCTTCCGGCATGACCCACCGGCTAATGACGGAAACATCCGCTTCGGTCGGGGCAATCCGGTCACAGGATTTGCTCCTGAAGCTATAAATCCTTAACTTTGCAGAAAGAACTCTCAAATCCACCTTTAACATCAAAAACATATACAAACCCAGATGGCAAAAATCGGTTCTGTAATGACCCCCGTGGGTCGCAAGGCTCTGCTTCTCGGCAGCGGCGAGTTAGGCAAAGAAGTGGCTCTCGAACTCCAACGCTATGGCGTGGAAGTAGTGGCATGCGACAAGTATGCCAATGCCCCCGCCATGCAGGTGGCTCACCGCAGCCATGTATTCAATATGCTCGACGGAGCCGAACTGCGCCGCATCATAGAGCTTGAGAAACCTGACCACATCATTCCTGAAGTGGAGGCCATAGCCACCCCGGTGCTGAAAGAGCTTGAAGCCGAAGGATTCAATGTCACTCCCACCGCCACAGCCGCATGGCTGACAATGAACCGCGAGGGTATCAGGCGTCTGGCAGCCGAACAGCTCGGCATCAGAACATCCGACTACCGCTTCGCGTCGGACTATGACGAATTCAAGGCTGCCGTAGAGGCTGTGGGAATCCCCTGTGTGGTGAAGCCCATCATGAGTTCGTCGGGCCACGGACAGTGTACCATAAAGACCCCGGCTGAAATAGACCGCGCATGGCAGACAGCCCAGGAGGGTGGCCGCGCAGGCGCCGGACGTGTTATCGTGGAAGGATTCGTGGATTTCGACTACGAGATCACTCTCCTCACCGTCAGAAGCTGCTCAGGCACCACATTCTGCGAGCCTGTGGGACATATACAGATCGACGGCGACTACCGCTACTCGTGGCAGCCGCAGCCCATGTCGGCCACAGCCATCGAAAAAGCACGTGAGATAGCGTACAAGGTGACGGAGGCTCTGGGCGGATACGGCATATTCGGAGTAGAACTGTTCATCAAGGGTGACGACGTGATATTCAGCGAAGTTTCACCGCGCCCGCACGACACCGGCATGGTGACCATGATATCGCAGGATCTCAGCGAATTCGCCCTTCACGCCCGCGCTCTTCTCGGACTGCCCGTGCCTGAAATACGCTTCTTCGGCCCGTCGGCATCGAGAGCCGTTGTGGTAGAGGGCGATACCGACAAGATAGAGATGGATTCGCTGGAGCGTGTGCTCGAAGAACCGGGCACACAGATGCGCATATTCGGCAAGCCCGAGATCAAGGGACACCGCCGTATGGGCGTGATCCTCGCTACAGCCGACACCCTTGAAGAGGCACGTGCTAAAGCTGACCGCGCCTACGACAAACTCAAAGTCAACGTACTCCCCCGCTGATCGCTATCCGATCATATCAACCGTATATCAAGCACTGTGCCGCAACCTGACGGCACGGTGCTTCACTTTTGAACCACCCTACCGGACAACCCGAAGCTATCATAATACGTTATAAAGGCATGTCGGATTTTTGACACGATCAATCCGGACCATGCGACACCAACACGAATTACAGACTATGCAAACCGAACAGATCACCGGCCTCACGGCAAACCAAGTCGAAGAAAACCGCCTGAAATATGGCGAAAACACACTCACTCCGCCTCCACGCACACCGGCGTGGAAACTTTTTCTCGACAAATTCCGCGATCCGCTTATAATAATACTGCTGATTGCCGGGGCATTGTCGGTAGGCATATCATGTTATGAGTACTGGGGTCTGCAAGCCGGCCCCACGGTGTTTTTTGAGCCTACGGGCATATTCGCCGCGATATTGCTGGCCACGGGACTGGCCTTCTATTTCGAGCAGAAAGCCGACAAGGAATTCGCCATACTCAACAAAGTCAACGACGATGAGCTGATACAGGTGATCCGCGACAGCAATCCCACCATGATACCCAAGCGCGAAGTGGTATTCGGCGATATAGTCGTGATCACTACCGGTATGGAAATTCCGGCCGACGGCCAGCTGCTTGAAGCGGTGAGCCTCAACGTGGACGAATCGACGCTTACCGGCGAGCCGATGGCTCACAAGACCACCGTAGAGGCCGACTTCGACCCCGACGCCACATTCCCCTCCGACCACGTGATGCGCGGCACGAAAGTGATGGAGGGGCACGGACTGATGAGAGTCACCGCCGTTGGCGACCATACGGAAAACGGCAAGGTGTTCGAAGCCGCCCGAATCGACGATCAGGTGAAGACACCGCTCGACGAACAGTTTGAGAAACTCGGCCGCATGATCACACGCTTTGCCTACGCTGTGGCCATAGCCATAGTGATGGGCCGCGTGATAATGTATTTCATGAACACACAGTTTGAATGGATGTCGTTCATGGCATACCTTCTGCAGACTTTCATGATCGCCGTGACGCTGGTAGTGGTTTCCGTGCCGGAGGGACTGCCAATGGCTGTCACTCTCGCACTGGCCTACTCGATGCGGCGCATGCTTAAAACAAACAATCTCGTGCGCAAGCTCCACGCCTGCGAAACGATGGGTGCCACAACCGTCATCTGCACCGACAAGACCGGCACTCTCACCTGCAACCAGATGCGCGTATCGGCAATGAAACTATCCGACACCATACCGCATGACACGATAATGGAGAGCATAGCTGTCAACTCTACCGCCGAGCTTGATCTGAGCGGTCAGAAACCTTCGGTCATAGGCAACCCGACCGAAGGCGCTCTCCTCCTCTGGCTCCGTGAGCAGGGAGCCGACTACCGTAAGATACGCGAAAGCGTGACCACCATCGACGAGCTGCCATTCACTACCGAACGTAAATATATGGCCACAGCGGTAGTCGATGCTTCAGGCCGACGCATGCTGTATGTCAAAGGTGCTCCTGAGATCGTGTTCGCCATGTCGGATGACGCCTGCGGCATGACGCGCACGGAAATAGACCGTATGCTTCTGGATTTCCAGAGCCAGGGTATGCGCACACTCGGCTTCGCCTACAAAAACCTTGATGCCGACGAAGATCCGGTGAAAGATGGCAAGCTCATCACCGGCGGCCTCACATTCATGGGCATAGCGGCCATAGCCGATCCGATCCGGCCCGACGTGGCTGACGCCGTGAAAGATGTTGCCGATGCGGGCATCGACGTGAAGATCGTCACCGGCGACACGCCAGCCACAGCCAGAGAGATCGGACGCCAGATAGGAATATGGAAAGACAGTGACAACGCCGACTCGATCATCACCGGACAGGATTTCGAGGCGCTTGACGACGAGCAGCTCCTGCAGCGTGTGGACGGACTGAAGATAATCGCACGCGCACGTCCGATGGACAAGAAACGCCTCGTGGAAGCTCTCCAGAGCAAAGGGGAGGTTGTAGCGGTGACAGGCGACGGAACCAACGACGCACCTGCACTGAAAGCCGCACAGGTAGGTCTGTCGATGGGCGACGGAACATCGGTGGCCAAGGAGGCATCGGACATAACCATCATCGACAACTCATTCTCGTCGATAGGCAAAGCCGTCATGTGGGGACGCTCGCTCTACCGCAACATACAGCGTTTCATTCTTTTCCAGATGACGGTCAACCTCGTGGCCTGCCTTATAGTGCTTTGCGGAGCATTCATGGGCATGCAGTCGCCGCTCACCGTCACCCAGATGCTATGGGTCAACCTGATAATGGATACTTTTGCGGCCATGGCGCTGGCATCGCTTCCTCCAACTCCGGCGGTGATGCACGACGCTCCTCGCAACCGTAGCCAATTCATCATCACGCAGCCGATGCTCCGGTTTATAGTCGGCACCGGCGGACTGTTTTTCGTGGTGCTGCTCGCTTTTCTGTATTATCTGAAACACACCGATCTGACTTCGCTCACCCAGATAGGACACCTTCCGCTGCATAATGACACCGGCCTGTCGGCCTACGAACTGTCGCTGTTTTTCACCACGTTCGTTTTCCTACAGTTCTGGAACATGTTCAATGCCCGCGCATTCGAAACCGGCCGCTCGGCCTTCCACTTCAAAGACTGCGAGGGCTTCGTAGTCATAGCGGCGATGATACTGACAGGGCAGATACTTATTGTCAACGTCGGCGACGAACTGTTCAACGTAGTACCGCTTCACTGGTCGGACTGGTTGATAATAACCGTATCCACATCATCGGTGCTATGGATAGGCGAACTGCTAGGAGGGTGGCAACGACGACGCCTATCTTGAGGC
>JAIDKJ010000168.1 GCA_029051835.1 Paramuribaculum sp.
GACGAGCGATATGGCATTGCTGCCGCCGTCGGACAGCGCCTGAAGCGCGTCGTAGAGGTCGGCCTTCACAGCCGTGAGATTGCCCAGCACCTCGCGGTCCTTCTCAAGTTGCTCGAGCTCGCCACTCTGCAGCCGGGCCGAGTCGAGCTGTTCGAGCTGATAGCGCGTGAACTGCTCGTCGTCGCGCACACGCTCCAGTCGCGCCTTGGTCTTCTTGAGCTGACGCACGGCGGCGCGGAAAGCGTCGAAGCGGCGCCCGTACTCCCGAAGCCGGTCGGCATTGCCGGCCAGAGTGTCGATGACCTGCAGCTGAAACGCCGGCTGGGCGAGCAGCTGATTGTTGTGCTGGCTGTGGATGTCGATAAGATTTATGGCTATCTCCTGAAGCCTCGACAGCGGCACGGGCGAGTCGTTGACAAACGCCCTCGACCGTCCGTTGGGCGAGATCTCGCGGCGCAGTATGCACCGCTGCGGATCCCAGTCGATATCGGCCTCGGCGAACACCTGCCGCAGGTGGGGATAGGCTTCGACGGCAAACACCGCCTCGATGACCGACTTGCGGTCGGCACTGCGCACGGCCTTGGTGTCGGCCCTGGCGCCGAGAAGAAGGGAGAGCGCGCCGAGCATTATCGACTTGCCGGCACCGGTTTCGCCGGTGATTATATCCAGTCCGGGATAGAAACGGATGTCGACCGTGTCGATCAGCGCATAGTTGGATATATGCAGTGTCTCAAGCATATCTGTTTTTTATTTCTGGGGATTCTTTATTTTCTCTATCACAGCCGACTCCGACGGATAAAGGGTCGTCAGCAGAGCCACAGCCTCGCGCCGCTCGTCGTCGGAGGCCTTGGAGTAGACGCCGGTCAGCTCGTCGAGCTTGGCGTCGCGAAACAGACCCACAAGAGGCGTCATCGGCGACTGCGAGGCCAGCTCGCGCAACTGCGACAGCGTCCGGCCTATGGCGGCGCGCCCCTTGTCGGGGCTTACGGTCATTATGTCAAGCCCGCGGCGGTGGTAATCGTAGATCATGCGGCGGAACGAGGTCGTGGGCTGCTCGGTCAGCGCCGCCAGTAGCGAGGCGCGGTTGCGCGGAGAGTCGATGGCGCGCCACCCTTTTCCGCCCGCCGCGCGCGCCAGGGATACTATCTGCGACGCCGCCTCGTAGAAGGGGGTGCCACCGTCAGGGGCGAAGCTGTCACTGTCGACGGCCATGATCAGATATACGTAGAAGTCGAGCAGAGCCGTCAGATCGGAATCGACGGCGTCGCGCGCAAACACGAGCGGCTGTCCGGGCGAATAGGTGAATTCCACTTCTGAATCCTTGACGTTGAGCAGCGTGGTGGTGTAGCTGCTGTCGTAGACCGGACGGGTGGACTGCACCGTCAGCACAGCCGTCACCTTCTCGTCGGCATACGACTCCACGTCAATAAACATCCGGCAGTCGATACGCTCTCCGGGAGCGATGCGCAGCTCGGTGAACGACGTGGTGTTGACATATTCGGAGATAGCTTCCTGAAGCTGACGCGCCACGTCGGCCGGCATCGTTTCGGTGCGGCTGACATTGACCTCCACCTTGCAGTTGAGCTCGGAGCAGAGGGCCACCGCCACGGCAGCCGCAAAGGCGACCAGTGTCAGCAGCAGCCGCTTCATCGCAGAGCGCAGATTTGATCGAGGATATCGGAGGCCACCTCGCGCTTGGGCTTCAGATCGTAGCGCTTGCTCCGGCCATCGGCCGTCAGCATGGTGACGAGATTGGTGTCGGTGCCAAACCCGGCGCCGCTGTCGCGCAGAGAGTTGAGCACTATCATGTCGAGATTCTTGCGGCGCATCTTGTCGGCGGCGTTCTCCATCTCGTGGTCGGTTTCGAGAGCGAAGCCCACGAGCGTCTGTCCGCTGCGCTTCACCTCGCCGAGAGCTGCCGCTATATCGGGGTTTTTCACAAGCCTGATCACCGGCGGCTCGGCGCCTTCACGCTTGATCTTGCTCTGCGCCTGTTCGGCGGGGGCATAATCGGCTACGGCGGCTGCCATCACGGCCACATCGGCCTCGGCAAACTCACGGCGGGCCGCCTCCATCATCTCGCGGGCCGACTCCACCCTGACCACCTTCACACCCGGCTCGGAGGGCGACACGCTCACCGGGCCGCTGACCACTGTCACATCGGCTCCACGGCGCGCGGCCTCGTCGGCTATGGCATAACCCATCTTGCCCGACGAGTAATTGCCTATGAACCTCACCGGGTCGATCTTCTCGTAGGTGGGTCCGGCGGTGACCCTCACTTTCAGGCCCTTCATGGTCAGCGACGACTCGAAGAAAGCGTCGACAGCCGCCAGTATCTCCTCAGGCTCGGCCATGCGTCCCTTGCCCACCAGATGACTGGCAAGCTCGCCGGCACGGGAGTCGATGATATGGTTGCCGTAGGAACGGAGCAGGTCGATATTGCGCTGCGTGGTGGGGTGAGCCATCATGTCGAGATCCATCGCCGGAGCCACAAACACGGGCGCCTTGGCCGACAGATAGGTGGTGACGAGCATATTGTCGGCCACACCGCAGGCCATCTTGGCTATGGTGGAGGCCGTGGCGGGAGCTATCACCATCGCATCGGCCCACAGACCTATGTCGACATGGCTGTTCCACTGGCCGGTATTGGCCGTGAAAAACTCGCTTATGACCGGACGGCCACTGAGCGCCGACAGCGTGACGGGAGTGATGAACTCCTTGCCGGCAGGGGTTATGACCACCTGCACCTCCGCTCCGGCCTTGACAAACAGGCGGAGCAGGCTGACCGACTTATATGCGGCGATTCCGCCGGTGATGCCGAGAATTATGTGCTTGCCTTTGAGCATCAGTTGCCTTCGGTTTTCATGCGGAGCCTCACTGCCGTGAAGGCATCCTTGGTGTTCTGCGAGAAATCGCCCTGCATTATCCAGTTGTAGTAGCTCGGATCGGTGCGAAGCACCTCTTCGGCCAGACGTCCCTTGTATTTGCCGAAATTGACCACTTCGCGGTGGTTGTCGTCATACACCAGACGGCCCATGAAGTCGACATTGCGGTTCTGCGCCGAAAATTCCGAAAGATATGCGATATCGTTGGGCAGATCGTCGTAGTGGTCGAGCTGCGCCTTAAGCACCTCGTAGGTGGCGCGCGTGTCGGCATCGGCCGAATGAGCCTCGGTCAGCTCCTTGCCGCAATAGAAGCGGTAGGCGGCCACGAGAGTGCGCTGCTCCTTCTTGTGGAAGATGGTCTGCACGTCGATAAACCGGGGCTTGGTGAAGTCGAATTTTATGCCTGCCCGCTGGAACTCCTCGTCGAGCATCGGTATGTCGAAACGGTTGGAATTGAAGCCGGCTATGTCGCATCCGGCGAATATCGACGCCAGATCCTTGGCGATCTGCTTGAACGTGGGTTCGCCGGCCACATCGGCGTCGGTGATATGGTGCACGGCGGTAGCCTCGGGCGGAATGGGTATTCCGGGATTGATACGGCGTGTGCGCGATATCTCCTTGCCGTCGGGCATGATCTTGAGTATCGACACCTCCACTATACGGTCCTGCGTGATGTTGGTGCCGGTGGTTTCGAGATCGAAGAATATTATCGGTTTGTTGAGATTGAGTTCCATAATGAGGGCTGGTAGAAGAGTAGGAGTGATTGACGGTATGAGGCCGGCGTCAGTCGACGATATGCATCGGCATCAGGAGCATCAGCAGCTCCGTGCCGGGGATATTCTCCGCAGGCAGACAGATGGCCGCATGGCTCGGATCGGCAAGCTTCATCATCACGTCGGGGGTGGAGAGGGTGTTGAATATCTCAAGCAGGTAGGGCGCTCCGAAGCCGATGAGCAGCTCGGCGCCGTCATACTGGCACGGCAGCGACTCCAGACCCGAAGTGCCGTAGCTGCTGTCCTGTGCGCGCAGGGTGAGATTGTCGGCCGAGAGCTTGAACTTCACAAGGCCGTTGCCGTCGTCGCCGAACACACACACTCGGCGCAGCGAATTGATGAGCGACTGGCGGTCGATGGTCAGCGTGTAGGGATTGCCGGCCGGGATCACCCTCTCGTAGGGAGGGAAATTGCCTTTGATCAGGCGGCAGTCGAAAATATACGACGCCGACTCGAAGCGGACATTGCGCTCGCTGACCGTAACCTTGATCGAATCCTCCTTGGCGAATACATTCTTGAGCACCGTGGCCGGCTTCAGCGGCAGGATGAACGAGCACTCACACTGAGGCTGCACGAGCGAGTTGGTGAATTTCACCAGCTTGCGGGTGTCGGTGGCCACAAACACGATATGATCGGGCTTCACGTCCCAGAGTATGCCCATCATCTGCGGGCGCAGATCGTCGGTTCCTACGGCGAAGAGGGTGTTTTCGATACCCTTCATCACCACCTCCGTCGGGCAGACGAAGCTGAGCCGTTCCCCTTCGTCGGCCTGTTCGGGCTCGGGATATTCACGGCCATTGATACCCACGGTCGAGTAGTCGCCGCTGGAATAGGATATCTTCACCTCGAGATTCTCGTCGTTGATATCAAACGTTATGCCCTGGTCGGGAAGTTCACGGAGCAGCTCCACGATGCGGCGTGCGTCGAGGCAGAACGAACCCTCGCCCTCGGTGCCGGTGACATCCAGACGGGCCACAAGAGAGTTTTCCGAATCTGACGCTTTCACCGTCAGGGTGTCCTCCTCAAGCACAAAGAGGAAGTTGTTGAGTATCGTAAGCGGATTTTTTGAGTTTATGACCTTGCTTACAGCTGCAACGAACCCGCGGAGGGTCTTGCTCGGAACGTTGAATTTCATATCTTCGTTAAGGAGTTGTAGTTACTGACCTACAAAGGTATGTAAAAATTTCGGCATTTGAAGTCATGGCGCCCGCATTTTTTTCGCACTTCCCGCGTGCGGTTTTCGAGGCCGGGGCTGCCGGTTTTTAGCCTGCGGAGTCCGCACGTCGCGCCTCCGCAGGCGTTTTTACGATCGGCCGATTTGCAATTAAGGATGATTTGGAGTAATTTTACGCAATAAACCCAACAGAAAAAAACATCATATATGAGCGATACAGGCGAATGGTGGACCGCTCCGGCCGAAAGCGAGAGCGGACAACTGATAATGGTCACGGGGCGCCGCGACGTGGAGCGTTTCCGCAAAAATCCACGCTTTACCATCAGAGTGGAAGTGACATGGCCCTACAGCCCGATGCCCGACGGCATGCCCTCGGAAGAGGATTCGAAGGTGATGGAACAGGTGACCGATCTGCTCAACGACGAGTTCCGGCGCGATCCCGTGGCGGTGATGACCGGCATATTCACCGGATCGGGCGAACGCAACTGGGTGTTCTACACGCTGTCGACCCACATCTTCGGCCGCAAGCTCAACGAGGTGCTGGAGCCGCTGCCCGTGCTGCCGCTCAGCATATCGGCCGAGAACGATCCCGAATGGGAGGCCTACGACGAGATGGCCGACGCCGAGATACAACTCGACTGACACCCGTCGACCCGGCTGACAGCCGTCAGAAAGCTTCGCCGACGGCAAACACAAGCCCCGCCGTATGACGGCCTATGCCGTAGTCGATGCGGGCGTTAACGCCATGCTTGAACTCAAACCGAAGCCCGATGCCGCCGTTGGGGAGCCACTCAGGGCGTATCTCCTTTTTCGACAGGTTGCGGAACGAGGAGAACACCGCCGCCTGCCCCACCCATGCGGTCATGCCGATGCGCCACCATATATGCTGCCGCAGCTCGGCCTGGAGCGACATCTGGCTGTTGTCGATATACGATCCCATATAGTAGCCGCGCATACGTATGCCGTCGCTGGCTATCATCTCGCGCATACTCCAGGGGGTGTGCGAACTATTGAACTTGGCATACAGGTCGAAGGCGAGAGTGGCGCCGCGCCACAGGCCCACGTAGGCGTTGCCGATGATCAGATGACTCTGGAACGATGAGGGCGCGCTCCCGAGCCGGCGCGGATAAAACATGTAGGTGTAACTCAGATGCACACCGCGTGTGGGCTGCAATATACTGTTGCGGGAGTCGATGGAGAGCGAAGCGCCGAGGCCGGTCACATAGTATTGATGCCTCCCTCCGAGCAGATATTCGGGATTAGACATGCGGCGGGCGTCGGTATAGTCGAAATTGGTGTGGAAACCGGCATGAAGGTGATGCGTGAGCTTGTAGACAAGCTCAGTGCGCAGGTCTATCTGGCGGCGGTCATATTTCGACCTGGGATTGACAGCCGTTTCCTCGGAGTTGATGCCCCAGAAGTCGAGCCGCTTGCGGTAGGCCTCGAATTTGTATCCGAGCCGCAGGCGGTTGCCCGGGAAAATATTGTTGCCCTTGAAGGTGAAAACGAAAAAGCCGTTGAGCGACGCGTTGAGGCAGACAAACAGATCGGACGGTATGCCGACGCTGTCGGTGCGGTCCACCCTATACAGCCCCGTGCATAGCGCTCCGACGCCGAACGAAGCCTCGCGGGTATAGCTCGGAGATATGCCGAAACTCAGATCCACCCGCTTTTCATGGGTGCGGTCGACACTTCCGGCCATGAATCCGTTGAGATAGTTCTTGACTTTCGGCGGCAGACGGTTGAACAGCGGCAATGAATCCACCTTGAAGTCGCTTGTCGGCACGGCATCCACCGGATGGAAAGATGCGGCGCCCGCCGAAACGATGCTGTCGCCGTCGGCCGAGGCGCCACGAGCCACACCACACGCCACAGTCATGACCATCAAGAGCATGAACGCCCTGATAGTCGCACGACAGTGACCGTGAAGGCATCGATAGTTCATCGACGTGGCTTTAGAAGGCTTTATGATAACAGTGATATTACAGATTTGATCGGATCGGGATGGATCGGGATTCAAAGACCCTTGAACGGAGGCGGAGTGACTTCGCCCGCTTCATCGCCGTTGTCGCCGGCAGCCCCGGAGGCATCGGCGTCGGCCGGCGGCAATGCGGGAACCGCAGGAGCCGCAGCGGATTCATGATCCTCGCCATCGCCTGCAGCGTCGCTGCCTGAGCCTTCCGCTCCATTGCCCTCGGCCTGGTTTGCGGCGAGGATTTCGTCGGTGCGCGACGTCCACTGCCTCTTGCCGAAGATTTTCTCCACATCTTCGGTGAAGATCACCTCGCGGCTGATAAGCGTATCGGCCAGACGTCCGTGACCCTCGGCATGACTGCGCAGTATCTCCTTGGCGCGCTCATACTGCTCGCTTATGATTCGCGACACCTCCTCGTCGATCAGCCGCGCGCGCTCGTCGCTGTAGGGCTTGGAGAATCCGTAGTCCTGACCGGTGGAATCGTAATAGCACAGGTTGGGCAGACGGTCGCTCATGCCATAGTAGGCCACCATGGCGTAGGCCTGCTTGGTGACACGCTCCAGATCGTTGGCTGCGCCGGTGGATATATGTCCGATAAACAACTCTTCGGCCGCGCGGCCTCCGAGCGTGGAACACATCTCGTCGAGAAGCGCCTGCGTCGGGGTGATCTGACGCTCTTCGGGCAGATACCATGCCGCTCCGAGAGCCTTGCCGCGCGGCACTATCGTCACCTTGATCAGCGGATTGGCATAGCGCAGATGCCACGACACGGTAGCGTGGCCGGCCTCATGGACGGCGATCGAACGCTTCTCCTCGTCGGTGGTGATCTTCGAACGTTTCTCCAGTCCGCCGATGATACGGTCTACCGCGTCGATGAAGTCCTGACGTCCGACGCTCTGCTTGTTGTGGCGGGCGGCGATCAGGGCGGCCTCGTTGCAGACGTTGGCTATGTCGGCGCCGGAAAATCCGGGAGTCTGACGTGCGAGCAGATCCACGTCGACAGTTTCGTCGGTCTTGATCTTGCGCAGATGCACGTTGAATATCGCCACGCGGTCGTTCAGGTCGGGCAGATCCACATATATCTGACGGTCGAAGCGGCCTGCGCGCAGCAGAGCCTTGTCGAGGATGTCGGCACGGTTGGTGGCCGCCAGGATGATCACTCCGGAGTTGGTGCCGAAGCCGTCCATCTCCGTCAGCAGCTGATTGAGAGTATTTTCACGCTCGTCGTTTGAGCCCATATTCGGATTGCGTCCGCGGGCACGGCCCACGGCGTCGATCTCGTCGATAAACACTATGCAGGGGGCTTTCTCCTTGGCCTGACGGAACAGGTCGCGCACACGCGAGGCTCCGACGCCTACAAACATCTCCACGAAGTCCGAACCCGACATGGAGAAGAACGGCACATTGGCTTCGCCGGCAACGGCTTTGGCCAGAAGGGTCTTGCCTGTTCCCGGAGGGCCTACGAGCAGCGCGCCCTTGGGTATCTTGCCGCCCAGATTGGTGTAGCGCTGGGGATTTTTAAGAAACTCCACTATCTCCTCTATCTCGGTCTTCGCCTCGGAGAGTCCGGCCACATCCTTGAATGTGACATGAATGGGGCCATCCTTGTCGAAAATCTTCGCCTTCGACTTGCCCACGCTGAACACTCCGCCGCCAGCGCTGTCGCGGCCCGACATGCGGCGCATCATCATAAACCAGAAGACGATAAGTATTATCACCGGGCCGAACGTCCAGAGCAGCGGACCGAAGTCGCTCCCCTTCTCATACTTGACCTCGCCGCTGAACACTCCCTCCTGACGCCACTGGTCGATCTTGTCCTGCATCTTGTCGGCCGAAGGGGATTCGGCCACGATGCGGGCGCTCACGCCCGACTCAGGCTTGAAGTTGGAGCCGAACACCACCTTGGCCAGAGAGTCGGTCAGCGCGCCCTCCACCTCTCCTTTGTTGGAGAACACGGTGATACGGCTGACGCCACGATCGTGGACATACTGTTCGAACTTGGTGTACGACACCGATTTGGTCATCGAATTGTCGTCGAAATACAATATGCCGGCGAGAAATATTATCACGATGGCATACATCCAGTACATGCTGAAACGTATGGCCGGTTTATTCTTTTTGGGTTGTTCCATTTCTTGGGGTTATGTGGAAAGAGGATGGATTCAGTCGAGATCGGCAATCTCTGTCACGGGCGCGTCGCTCCACAGCTCTTCGAGATTGTAATGTTCTCTCATCTCGCGGATAAACACGTGGACAAGCGTGTCGCCATAGTCGATCACTATCCACTGCGAGTTCTGGTAACCGTCGTAATTATACGGCTTTATGCCGGCCTTCTCCAGCAGATGCTCGCGGATATTGTCGGCTATCGCCGACACCTGCATCGTGGAGGTGCCTTCGCAGATGATGAAGTTGCTGGCGGCGGCACTTTCGATGCCGCTCAGATCTATGACGGATATCCGTCGTCCTTTTTTATCGTGAATTCCCTCGGTGATGAGTGCGACTATGTCAGCCTTTTGGGTCATTTTTGTCAGTTGTTCGATATGTTATGTGTTTAGAGAATGCAAATTTAGTCACTTACACCCATTAAAACAATTTTCGCGCCAAAAAGGTAGGACGGAGGCATGATTTTCCTGCCGCATTCAGCATAAAAGAAGCGCTATATGATAGGCTGCAAGCGCTACCAGCCATGCCAGCAATGTGTTGTAGACCACCGAAAACGCACCGTATTTCCACGAATGGGTCTCCTTGACTATGGCGGTCACGGTGGCTATGCACGGACAGTAGAGCAATATGAAAATCATGAAACTCAGAGCCGACGCGGCCGAAAAATCGGCTATGCCAGTGGCCGGATTGACAGCCGTCAGACGTGCCGACAGCGAACTGTCGTCGGCCTCCTCGTCGCCGGTGTAGAGCACTCCGAGCGTCGACACCACGATCTCCTTGGCCGGAATGCCGGCAAGGGCAGCCACTGACGCGCGCCAGTGAAAACCGAGCGGCTCCATGACGGGATTGACTATCTTTCCGGCCATCTCGAGGTACGAGTCGCGGTGCACGTCGATCTGCGAGTCGTCGGCAACCGTTGCGACGGGAACGCCGTCGGCGCCGACAGCCGTCGACTGCGGGTCGTGGAGCGGGAAATAATTGAGCGCCCACACTATGATGCTTGCCACGAGGATCACCCCGCCCATCTTCTTGAGATACTGCTGCCCCTTGCCCCACGTGTGGCGGACCGAAGCCTTGAAAGTGGGGATGCGATAGGGCGGAAGCTCCATCACGAACGGAGTGACGTCGGTGGTGAACTTGAATTTGCGCAACAACCGCGCCGTGACCATCGCCACCGCCACCCCGAGGCAATACAGACCGAGAATGACCAGCGCGGCATGGCGCTCGAAGAATGTGCCGACAAACAGCACGTAGACCGGCAGACGCGCGGAACACGACATGAAAGGATTGATCAGTATGGTTATCAGACGGCTCGTGCGGCTCTCGATAGAGCGGGTGGCCATAATGGACGGCACCGTGCATCCGAAGCCCATGATCAGCGGTATGAACGATTTGCCGTGAAGGCCTATGCGGTGCATAAGCTTGTCCATGATAAATGCCGCGCGGGCCATATATCCCGAATCCTCCATGAAAGAGATACAGAAATACAGTATCAGTATTTGGGGCAGGAACACTATCACGCCGCCCACGCCGCCGATTATGCCGTCGGCAATGAGATCCTTCAGCGCGCCGTCGGGCATCATCTCCTGAACCAGCTGCGAGAGCTTTCCCACAAGCCACTCGATCCAGTCCATCGGATACTGTCCGATCTCGAATGTGGTCCAGAATATGAAAAACATTATGAGCAGGAATATCGGGAAACCAAACAGCTTGTTGGTCACAAAGGCATCGATGATATTCGTGGGATTATTGCGGTCCTGGTCGCCCTTGACGAGGGTTTCGGCAAGCGCCCCGGCAATAAAGCCGTATTTTTCGTCGGCTATGGCCGACGATGCATCCTCCTTGCGCATCAGCTCTATGCGCTGCTGCTCGGCTCTGGTCGCCTCCATGATCTGCGCCGATCCGGGCAGGCTCTCGACAAGGCGCGTCACCTCGGAATCATCCTCCAGAAGCTTTATGGCTATGAAACGCGGCGAGAAACGCGGGCTGACATCTGGCTCGGCCTTGATCAGATCCTTCACGGCAGTCACACCGCGCTCTATATCCTCGCCGAGATTCACGTGCACATGGCGCACCGCCTTGTCGCGTCCCTCATATACATCGATCACCGTATCAAACAGCTCGTTCAGTCCCTGACCGGTGCGACTCACCGTCGGCACCACCGGCACTCCGATCATACTTCCGAGAAGCTTGTAGTCGAGCCGGTCGCCGCTCCTTTCAAGCTCGTCGTACATGTTGAGGGCTATCACCATCGAACGGTCCATATCTATCAGTTCGGTGGTCAGATAGAGATTGCGTTCGAGATTTGACGCCACCACCACATTGATGATCACATCGGGAGTGGCGTCGCGCAGATATTTGCGCACATAAAGTTCTTCGGGCGAATACGATGCAAGAGAATACGTTCCGGGCAGATCGACAATATTGATCCGATAGCCCTTGTAGTCAAAATATCCCGACTTGGCATCGACCGTCACTCCGGAATAGTTCCCCACATGCTCTTTAGCGCCCGACGCCACATTGAATAGCGATGTCTTGCCGCAGTTGGGGTTGCCCACAAGAGCCACGTTTATGGTGTGGACCGAACGGTGTTTGGCCTCTGACACCTTCTCGCCTTCGCTCCGCACCGGCTCCGACTCTTCTACGACAGGAGTCACCTCGACAAGATGCGCTTCCGACCGCCTGAGCGATATCTCATAGCCCATGATGCTGTATTTGATGGGGTCCCTCAACGGCGCGTGAAGCAACACCTCTATATCGTGCCCCTTCACGAATCCCATCTCTATCAGGCGCTTTCTAAACGCCCCGTGGCCGAGAATCTTCACGATTTTAGCTCTCTGTCCGGTCTGAAGTTCGTCTAATCTCATATTTTTGTCGGAGTTTCAGCTGCAAAATTGGCTATTTTATGTGTAAATTCAAAGAAAATACCGATATTTATTTATACCGATTACAAATTAAACGACCGACAGAGGCTAAAACACGGCGACCCCCGCGCAGCCCGCAAAGGAGCATTGACGCAGGGGTCGCAATGAGTTACAGACAGGCACCGCCGGTCTTTATGAAGCGATCAGTGACAGCCGCAGCCGTCGTGATCGGAGCAGCCGCATGAATCGGAACCGTCGCCGTGACATCCGCAGGAGTCATCGCCGCCGTGGTGGCAGCCGCAACCGCAGCCGTGAGCAGGCTGAAGCTCTTCGGGAGTAGCGTCGCGAACTGTTATGATCGAGCCCTTGAAGCGCACGTCCTTGCCGGCAAGAGGATGATTGAAGTCCATCTCCACCTCGTTGTCGGTGACTGCCACTACCAGACCGTTGATACGGTAACCGTCAGAGGTCATCATCGGGAGCACAGCGCCCTTCTTCACCATCTCCGAGTCAAATTTTCCGTCGACGGCAAACACATCCTTTTCGAGTCGTGCCACCTGTTCGGGATCGTGCGGACCGAAAGCCTCGTCGGCCTTGACAGTCACGTCGAACTCTCCGCCGGCCTCCAGACCTTCGATAGCTTTCTCAAGCGGGCGGATCATGCCGGGAGTCACTCCGAATATGATCTTTTCAGGATCGGACACATCGGTCTGATGCACAAGCTTCTCGCCTGCAGGAGTCACTTCATAGAGATCGTAGCCCAGCTCTACATATTTTCCGGGTTGAATTTTTTCCATATAATCTGTTGTTTGATATTTTTTACTGCCATTCAATCTGCAAAAACCGTGCCAGCGGCGACGCTGTCAGCCGAGTATCGAATAAAAAGACCAGATACCAGCTGCCACTATCACTACAATGAGAATGATGGCAACCCACATAGTGCGCCTCGTACACGGCGGATAAAGCGATTGATTCTGACGGTCGGAGCCATTGACCGGCGTGCGGCGGTTGCGTTCATTATACGACATAACTACTTGTATTTTTGTGATCGACGGCTGCCAGAGATCATTATCATCATCCCACAGCCGCATATATCAGATAAACACGTGGTCCATAGGATTTGTTTTGAACTCCCGCCGACACTCGCGCGATCCGCGACACAAAAAAAACAGATCCGGATCTGGACGCTAATCCAGATCCGGATCTTTACCAAGAGAGGTACCAAGCAGAATCGAACTGCTGTACACGGTTTTGCAGACCGTTGCCTCACCACTCGGCCATGGTACCATAAAAAAGGAAGTGATACCGTTAGGGGTGTCGTGCTTCCGTTTATGGCGGTGAGGACGAGATTCGAACTCGTGGTAGGATTGCTCCTACGTCAGTTTAGCAAACTGGTGGTTTCAGCCACTCACCCAC